>NZ_QPFW01000114.1:0-6762 GCF_008122455.1 Enterobacter sp. C6 | reverse complement strand
TACGCAGGCCTGGCCGCAGGATGTCTATTCCCTGTCGCACGTTGCCGTGCCGTTCCCGCCGGATGACGATCTCTATGGTCGCGAGCCTGGGGTGAAAAACCGCTATGGCATCAGCCTGGGGACGATTGCGCTCTGGGGCGAAACGTCTGTATTGAGCGTTGGAAAGGAGGCGCTGATGCGGGTCACCTCGAACCCGTTTTACGACTACATGCAGGAGAGGATTAACAGCCGGATCGGGGACGCGAAAAAGTAACGTTCTCTTGTGGCGTGAATATGTTAGGTCGCACTGATTAAGTATGTTAAATAATAGCTTCAAGGCACCTCTCTCTCATCGGAACCCACTTTTGTGCTGACGACTCTGATTTACCGAAGCCAGTTGAATTTATCCCGCCCGTCCACCGAACTGCGGGAGCTGGTGGATCGCGCCAGGGGCCGCAACACAAAACTGGATATCACCGGTGTCCTCCTGGCAAAAGGGAATGACGTTCTGCAAATCCTCGAAGGGTCGGAAGAGAGTGTGGTCAAACTGTTCCACACCATCCGTGAGGACAAGCGGCACAGCGGGGTGGTTGAACTGATGCGGGATTATGGCCCGCGCAGACGATTCGAAAACGTCGGGATGCTGCTGTTCGATCTGCAGACGCAGTCGCCGAAAGAGGTGCTGCAGTCGGTCCTGCATTACAGCAAGCTGGACAGCTATCTCACCTCTGACGATCGGGTGTTCAAATTTATTCAGACGTTTATCATGGGCAAACGTCCGGCCCCGTCGGGCGCGCGCTACACCCCTGAAAAATGGACGCTTTCACCTGAGGCGTTACCCTTTGGCGAACATCTGGGCCTGTTTACCGGACAAACCTGCCAGTTTGCGCTGCAGCCTATTGTCGAGCCCTCGGAAGGGAAGATCAGCTCCCTTGAGGCCCTTATCCGCGGCAACGACGGCGGCAGCCCGGAGCATTTCTTCAGCACTGTCGACCCGGACAACGTCTACGAAGTTGATCTCCAGACGAAAGCGTATGCCTTTGCGCTGGCGGAAAAGCTGGGCATTGGCAGCCATAAAATCGCGGTAAACCTGCTGCCCATGTCGCTGGTGAATGTCCCCGGCGCAGTGGAATTTCTGGTCGATCAGATTAAACAACATGGGCTTCAGCCGGAGCAGGTGGTCATTGAAGTCACGGAAAACGAGATGATCTCCGGGTTCAACCAGTTTAATAGTGCCATCAAGCAGCTTCGCGGTGAGGGGATTGGCCTGGCGATAGATGATTTTGGCTCGGGCTATGCCGGACTTTCGCTTCTGACCCGGTTCCAGCCGGATAAAATTAAAATCGACCGGGAAATTGTCAGCAACATTCACCTCAGCGGCCCGAAGCAGGCGATCGTGCGCTCCATCGTCAGCTGCTGCTCCGATCTTGAAATTACCCTGGTAGCCGAAGGCATCGAGAAAATAGAGGAGTGGTGCTGGCTCGAATCTGCCGGGATCCGCCGTTTCCAGGGCTTTCTGTTTGCCCGTCCGCAGATTAATGGCGTCGGCGATATCCACTGGCCGCATCTGGTGCGTTAAGTCAATTTTCCCTCCCGTTATTTCCCCTTTGTCCAGCCTGTGCTTAAATAGCTAAAACGGTTTAACATAGTTTAGCTGAGAGGGTTACATGAAAAAAATCTGGGTACTTGGCGATGCGGTAGTGGATTTGCTGCCCGATGGAGAAGGCAGATTACTGCAGTGTCCCGGCGGCGCGCCGGCGAACGTCGCGGTCGGCATTGCCCGGCTGGGCGGCCAGAGCGCCTTTATCGGCAGGGTTGGCGACGATCCTTTTGGGCGTTTTATGTCTAAGACATTAGCCGACGAGTGGGTCGACGTGAAGTATATGCGCCTTGACCCGGCGCACCGCACCTCAACGGTGGTGGTCGATCTGGATGACCACGGTGAACGCTCGTTTACCTTTATGGTGCGCCCGAGCGCCGATCTGTTTCTGGAATCTGCCGATCTGCCGACGTTCAGCGCCGGGGAGTGGCTGCACGTCTGCTCCATCGCCTTAAGCGCCGAGCCGAGCCGTTCTGCGACCTTTCAGGCGATGGCCGCCATCCGGGAGGCGGGCGGTTACGTCAGTTTCGACCCCAATATTCGCCCGGACCTCTGGCAGGATGAGAACGAACTGCGTCGCTGCCTGGAGCAGGCCCTGCAGAGTGCAGACGTGGTGAAACTCTCTGTCGAAGAGCTGGCGTTTTTAACCGGAGATGTGCAGGTAAACGTCGGTCTGGACACGCTGATGGCGCGCTGCCCGGCGCGTCTGGTGCTGGTCACCCAGGGTAAAGAGGGGGTGATCGCCTGGCATGAGGGCACTGTGAAACATTATCCGGCCACCCCCGTTCAGTGTGTCGATACAACCGGCGCGGGCGACGCCTTTGTAGCGGGGCTGCTCTACGGCCTGGCCGACGGTCAGGCACTGCCTCCGGTTATCGCGCTCGCCCAGCGCTGCGGCGCGCTGGCCACCACGGCCAAAGGGGCGATGACCGCGTTGCCCTGGCAGCACGACCTGTAATTTCTCCTCTCCTGGCCGCCATCCGGCGGCCTGAATTGTCGCCTCGATCACACTTACTAAATCGGTTTAGCAAAAAAGATTGCCGATCCAAAATCCAGAGGTTTAGTATCAGCAACCTAAACCGGTTTAGCAATTTAGCACGTTTAATGACTTCTTTTAGGGATGCGACAAAATGTATAAAAAACGCAGACTTGCCGTGATGATAGGCATGCTGGCCGGAAGTACCTCTGTTTTTGCCCAAACGGATATGACAAGTATCGAAGCGCGTCTTGCCGCAATGGAGCAGCGCCTCCAGGCGGCGGAAACGCGTGCGCAGGTGGCTGAGAAGCGCGCCACCGATGCAGAACAAAAAACGCAGCAGCTGGTTGCCGCCCAGCAGCAGGCGCAAACGACGACCCAGGAGGTGGCGCAGCGCACCACCGCGCTGGAGAAGAAGGCGGATCAGACCGGCGGGTTTGAGTTCCACGGCTATGCCCGTTCTGGCCTGCTGATGAACGATGCGGCTTCCAGCAGCAAAAGCGGCCCTTATCTGACCCCGGCCGGTGAAACCGGCGGTGCGGTAGGGCGTCTGGGTAACGAAGCCGATACCTACGTGGAGCTGAATCTGGAGCACAAGCAAACCCTGGACAACGGGGCGACCACGCGCTTTAAAGCGATGCTGGCCGACGGTCAGAGAACCTATAACGACTGGTCAGCCGATACCAGCGATCTCAATATTCGCCAGGCTTTCGCGGAGCTGGGTAACCTGCCTGATTTTACCGGCGCGCTGAAGGGCAGCACCTTCTGGGCGGGTAAACGCTTCGACCGCGACAACTTTGACATTCACTGGCTGGATTCCGACGTGGTGTTCCTCGCCGGTACCGGCGGCGGCGTCTACGACGTGAAATGGAACGATTCGCTGCGCAGCAACTTCTCCATTTATGGCCGCAACTTCGGCAGCGTGGAGCAGACCGACAACAACGTTCAGAACTATATCCTCAGCATGAACCACTTCGCCGGCCCGTTCCAGCTGATGGTGAGCGGCCTGCGGGCGAAAGATAACGACGACCGTAAAGATACCAATGGCGATCTCATCAAAACGGATGCCGCCAATACCGGCGTTCATGCCCTGGTGGGTTTGCATAATGACAGCTTCTACGGCCTGCGCGAAGGGACCGCCAAAACGGCGCTACTTTATGGACACGGGCTGGGTGCGGAGGTGAAAAGCATCGGCTCCGACGGCGCGCTGCTGTCTGAGGCGGATACCTGGCGCTTCGCAAGTTACGGTGTCACGCCGATCGGCGGTGGCTGGAGCGTTGCGCCAGCCGTACTGGCACAGAGCAGTAAAGATCGCTACGTCAAGGGCGATAGCTATGAGTGGGTAACGCTCAACACTCGCCTGATTAAAGAGGTGACGCAGAACTTCGCGCTAGCGTTTGAGGGCAGCTATCAGTACATGGATTTAAATCCGGAAGGTTATAAGGACCGCAACGCCGTGAACGGCAGTTTCTACAAGCTGACCTTTGCGCCAACGTTAAAAGCGAGCAAAATCGGCGATTTCTTCAGCCGTCCGGAGCTGCGCCTGTTTGCCACCTGGATGGACTGGAGCAGCAAACTGGATCATTACGCCAGCGATGATGCCTTTGGCAGCAGCGGCTTCAACGCCGGCGGGGAATGGAACTTTGGGGTCCAGATGGAAACCTGGTTTTAACCCATCACGCTCCCGCCTGGCGGGAGCGTTTCGCACATCATAAAAAGAAGTCAGGCAGAGGTATCTATGGATTTTAATCAAATCGCCCGCGAGCTTATTCCACTGCTCGGTGGCAAGGAAAATATCGCCAGCGCGGCGCACTGCGCAACGCGTCTTCGTCTGGTGCTGGTTGATGACGCGCTGGCGGATCAGCAGGCTATCGGCAAGGTCGACGGCGTGAAAGGCTGCTTCCGTAACGCCGGGCAGATGCAGGTGATTTTTGGCACGGGCGTGGTTAACAAGGTGTACGCCGCGTTTATTCAGGCGGCGGGGATCAGCGAATCCAGTAAATCGGAAGCCGCGGACCTGGCGGCGCGCAAGCTGAACCCGTTCCAGCGCATTGCCCGTCTGCTCTCCAACATCTTTGTGCCGATCATTCCCGCGATTGTGGCGTCCGGTCTGCTGATGGGTCTGCTCGGCATGGTGAAAACCTACGGCTGGGTCAATGCGGATAACGCCATCTACATCATGCTGGACATGTGCAGCTCGGCGGCGTTTATCATTCTGCCTATTCTGATTGGCTTTACCGCCGCGCGCGAATTTGGCGGTAACCCGTACCTCGGCGCGACGCTGGGCGGGATTCTGACCCACCCGGCGCTGACCAACGCCTGGGGCGTGGCCTCCGGCTTCCACACCATGAACTTCTTCGGCCTTGAGATCGCGATGATTGGCTATCAGGGTACGGTATTCCCGGTGCTGCTGGCCGTCTGGTTTATGAGCATCGTGGAGAAAAACCTGCGCCGCGCGATCCCGGATGCGTTGGACCTGATCCTGACGCCGTTCCTCACCGTCGTTATCTCCGGATTTATCGCCTTGCTGATTATCGGTCCGGCGGGGCGCGCCTTAGGGGATGGTATCTCCTTCGTTCTGAGCACGCTGATCGCCCACGCGGGCTGGCTGGCCGGGCTGCTGTTCGGCGGGCTTTACTCGGTGATTGTGATCACCGGTATTCACCATAGTTTCCACGCGATTGAAGCCGGGCTGCTGGGTAACCCGTCGATTGGCGTTAACTTCCTGCTGCCTATCTGGGCCATGGCGAACGTGGCGCAGGGCGGCGCCTGTCTGGCAGTGTGGTTCAAAACCAAAGATGCCAAAATCAAAGCCATTACCTTACCGTCGGCGTTTTCTGCGATGCTGGGCATCACCGAAGCGGCCATTTTTGGTATCAACCTGCGCTTCGTTAAGCCGTTTATCGCCGCGTTGATTGGCGGCGCGGTGGGCGGGGCCTGGGTGGTCTCGGTTCATGTCTACATGACCGCCGTTGGGTTGACCGCCATTCCGGGCATGGCCATCGTGCAGGCCAGCTCGCTGCTCAACTATATTATCGGCATGGTGATTGCCTTCGGCGTGGCGTTTACCGTCTCACTGCTGCTGAAATATAAAACGGACTCTGAATAATGACGTTGCCTTCCCGCTGGCCTGCGATCCTGCAGGCCGTTATGAAAGGTCAGCCACGGGCGCTGGCGGACAGCCACTATCCGCAGTGGCACCCCGCGCCGGTGACGGGGCTGATGAATGACCCGAACGGGTTTATCTGGTTTGCTGGCCGCTACCACCTGTTCTATCAGTGGAACCCGCTGGACTGCGAGCATCGCTTTAAGTGCTGGGGGCACTGGAGCTCTGCGGACCTGGTGCACTGGCGGCATGAGCCGCTGGCGCTGATGCCTGACGAAGCGTATGACCGCAACGGCTGCTACTCCGGTAGTGCCGTGGATAACCAGGGTGTTCTGACCCTGTGCTACACCGGAAACGTTAAGTTCGATGACGGCAGCCGCACGGCCTGGCAGTGCCTGGCCGTGGAACAGCCGGACGGAACCTTTACGAAGCTGGGGCCGGTGCTGGCGCTGCCGGAAGGCTACACCGGCCACGTGCGCGACCCGAAGGTGTGGCAACACGACGGGGAGTGGTACATGGTGCTCGGCGCGCAGGATGTGCAGAAGCGCGGCAAGGTGCTGCTGTTTAAATCAGCCGATTTGCACGCCTGGACGTCCTGCGGGGAAATCGCCGGTCACGGGGTCAACGGCCTGACGGAGGCAGGGTATATGTGGGAGTGCCCGGATCTGTTCGCCCTCGATGGAACGCACGTCCTGATCAGCTGCCCGCAGGGGCTGGCGCGCGAGCCGCATCGCTACCTCAATACCTATCCGGCCACCTGGATGAGCGGGGCGTTTGATTACGCCAGCGCCGCATTCGATCACGGCGAGCTGCACGAGCTGGACGCGGGGTTTGAGTTCTACGCCCCGCAAACCACGCTGGCGGAAGATGGACGCCGCATTCTGATCGGCTGGATGGGCGTACCGGACGGGGAAGAGATGCTTCAGCCAACCCGGGCGTACGGCTGGATGCACCAGATGACCTGCCCGCGCGAATTACGCTATCGCGACGGCAGACTCTGGCAGACCCCGGCGCGCGAGCTGGCGGCGCTGCGCGAAGATGAGCAGCGCTGGCAGGGACGCGCCAGCGACGCGCCAGACCTGGACGCCACGCGCCTGGAGT
>NZ_QPFW01000113.1:0-6700 GCF_008122455.1 Enterobacter sp. C6 | reverse complement strand
CCCAGCGATTTCGACATCTTGGCGCTGCCGTCGATGCCGGGCAGGCGGCTGGTGTCGCTCAGCATCGCCTTGCAGTGGCGCAGCACCGGGGCGGGCAGCAGGCTGTTCATCTTGTGCACAATCTCGTTGGTCTGCTCAATCATCGGCAACTGGTCGTCGCCGACGGGCACGCACTCGGCCTTAAACGCGGTGATGTCCGCCGCCTGGCTGATGGGGTAGGCCATAAACCCGACCGGCAGCGAGCGGGCGAAGCCCTTCTGCGCAATCTCGTTTTTCACCGTCGGGTTACGCTCCACGCGGGCGACGGTGACGATGTTCATATACAGCATCGTCAGCTCGGCGAGGGCGGGCAGGGCGGACTGCAGGCAGACGGTGGTCAGGTTCGGGTCGATACCGGCGGCGAGGTAGTCGGCCAGCACTTCGGGAATGTTGTCGCGGATCTTCTGCGGGTTGCTGCCGTTGTCGGTCAGCCCCTGCAGGTCGGCAATCAGCACAAACTGGCTGTGCGTGTGCTGGAGCGCCACGCGCTGGCGCAGCGATCCGACGAAGTGGCCGAGGTGCAGCGGGCCGGTTGGGCGATCGCCGGTGAGGATGGTGGGTGCGTTCATAAAGACTCCTTAACGTTGTAATGCCGAAAGGGGTCTTAGAAATGTGAAAGCCGCCTTTCGGCGGCTATCTGAAAATGGGAAAAACTACTCCGTGCCGCCTTTAAGAAGGCAGCCACCAGCGGTTTACGGTGAGGACGGCGTGGTTTATGTTCATGCTTTTACCGTATCACGTCCGGCGCGAAAAACAAAAGGGCACGTCATGCTGCAATCACTCAACCATCTGACCCTCGCGGTCAGCGACCTGCAAAAAAGCGTCACCTTCTGGCACGCGCTGCTGGGGCTGACCCTGCACGCCCGCTGGAATACCGGGGCCTACCTCACCTGCGGCGATCTGTGGGTCTGCCTGTCGTACGACGAGGCGCGCCAGTATGTGCCGCCGCAGGAGAGCGACTATACCCACTACGCGTTTACCGTGGCGGAAGAGGATTTTGAACCGTTTTCGCAAAGGCTTGAGCAGGCGGGCGTCACCGTCTGGAAGCAGAACAAAAGCGAGGGGGCGTCGTTCTATTTTCTCGACCCGGACGGGCACAAGCTGGAGCTGCACGTGGGCAGCCTCGCCGCGCGGCTGGCGGCGTGTCGCGAGAAGCCCTATGCGGGGATGGTGTTTACCTCAGACGAGGCTTGAGGCGCGCACCTTCAGCCTGCCCGCCAGCGTCACGTGCGTGGCGGCATCTTCCTGATTGCACAGGTACTCCACCGCCAGCCTTCCCAGCTCGCTGTAGGGCAGCTGGATACTGGTCAGCGGCGGGGTGAGCTGCTCGGAAATCTTCTGGTCGTCGTATCCCGCCAGCAGCATGTCCTGCGGGATGCGCACGCCGTTCACCGCCAGCGCCTGATAGCAGCCAATCGCCAGCCAGTCGCTGGCGCAGAAGATAGCGTCCGGGCGCTCGGCCAGCGCCAGCAGAGAGGTCGTCGCGGTAAAGGACTCGCTGAACTGCCAGTTGGTCTGGCGCACCAGGCCGTCGTCGCACGCGATTCCGGCCTGCTGCAGCGCGGCCTGGTAGCCCGCCAGACGCTGGCGGGAGGCCTCCATCCAGCTCTCGCCGGTGATGTGGGCGATGCGCGTCGCCCCACAGGCGATGAGGTGTTTAGTCACCTGGAAGGCATTGGCGTAGTCGTCCGGGATAAACGACGGCAGCAGCGGCGAGCCGGGGTCGCGCTGGTTGAGCAGCACCAGCGGGATGCGGGTGCAGTCCTGGAAGGCCGTCATGTCCACCAGCGTGGTGACCGGAGACGCGAGAATAATCCCGATGCAGTTGCGCTTCTCCAGCTGGCGGATGATGTTCAGCGCCAGCTCGATGTCGTCGCCGTAGTCGTAGACGGTGAGCAGGGTCTCGTTGCGCCACGCGGCTTCCCGCGCCTGGCTGATGGCGTCGATAAACGGGTCGAAGCTCTGCAGCGAGCTGACCAGCAGGGCGATCTCCTCCTGGTTGCGCGGGGCGTGAACGGCGGGGAGGCGGTCGTAGCCGAGCTCAGTGGCCACATTAATCACCCGCTGGCGGGTCTCGTCGCTGAGCTTGATGTTGCGGGACTGGTTAAGCACCAGCGATACCGTCGCCTGCGACACCCCTGCTGCCCGCGCAATATCGTTCATCGTCACTTTCGTTTTTCGCTTCATCCGTCCTCTCCCTTTCGCGACTTCGCATCATACCCTAACCGCACGCTTTAGCGCCGTCGATCACGTTTCTCATTCATCGAAGCGCGAACTTTGTGAGGGGCATCGCTTTTCTTCGTGCGGGAAATTGCGCATTTATCCCGCAGCTAATATTTATTAGCTAAATATTATCAGTAAGAGGACGCGTAATGAAAGAGCAGTGGAGCAGGGAGCAGGCACAGGCGTGGTATCAGCAGAAGGGCTGGCTGTGCGGGTTTAACTATCTGCCGTCGACGGCGGTGAACTGGACCGATATCTGGCAGGCGGAGACCTTCGACGCCGGGACGATTGACCGCGAGCTGGGCTGGGCGGCGGAGGCGGGCTACAACACCCTGCGCATCAACCTGCCGTTTATCGTCTGGGAGCACGACCGCGACGGGCTGATGGCGCGCATCGACCGGTTTTTAACGATTGCCGACGGCCACGGGTTCAGCACCATGCTGACCCTGATGGACGACTGCGGCTTCTCCGGCGACGAGCCGTACCTCGGCCCGCAAAAGCCGCCGGTGCCGGGCAAGCACAACAGCCAGGCGGCGGCGAGCCCGGGGCGCGACAAGGTGTGCGATCCGGACTGCTGGGCAGACATTGAGCGCTATATCCGCGACGTTGTCCGCCAGTTCCGCGAGGATAAGCGCGTGCTGCTTTGGGATCTCTACAACGAGCCGGGCAACCGCGGCATTTTCGCGACCGGCACGCAGGAGGTGCAGTACGACGCGAAGCTGGAGACCTGCGCCCACGCGCTGATGAAGCTCGCATTCCAGTGGGTGCGTGAAGAAGACCCTACCCAGCCGCTTACCGTCTGCGCGTGGCGCCTGCCGCCGGAAGAGGAGGGCGAGACGTTCTTCCAGCATCCGCTGGACCAGACCGCGCTGGCGCTCTCGGACGTGGTGAGCTTCCACGCCTACACCCACACCGGGCGGATGACGGCGATTATCCAGCAGCTGCAACAGCTCGGACGACCGATGTTCTGTACCGAATGGCTGGCGCGCCACGTGGGCAGCACCATCGAAGAGCAGCTCCCGCTGATGTTCGCGGCGAAGGTCGCGCCGTACCAGTGGGGGCTGGTGCGCGGCAAAACCCAGACGTGGCTGCCGTGGCCGGTGGTGATGAAGGAGTCCACGGACTACTGCCGCCTCTGGTTCCACGACGTGTTTGAGGAGAACGGCATTCCGTTCTCACGCCGTGAAATCGCCCTGATGCAGCAGCTGCGCAAGATCGCCCCACAGGCGCAGGACTAATAATATCGACCCGGCGGTCCACCGCCGGGCAACCAGGCAGGCATATAACAATGGCAACGACAATGAAAATACCGTCTCGCGAGCTGTGGTCTTATTTTGGTTATGGTTTAGGTCAGTGTTTTAGCTTTGGTTTAGTGGGTTCGTTTATTAACTATTTTTACACCGACGTGCTGGGGATCTCGGCGCTGGCGGCGAGCACCATCTTCCTGATTGCCCGCGCGTGGGACGCGGTTCACGATCCGCTGTTTGCCAGCATCATGGACACCATTAACAGCCGGTTCGGCAAGTTCCGCCACTTTTTGCTGATCGCCCCGCTGCTGATCACCGGCGTCACGCTGCTGTCGTTCTATAAAATCGAAGCGGACATGACCACCAAAATCCTCTACGCCGGGGTGACCTACATCCTGTGGGGGACGCTGTACGCCATCTCCGATATCCCGTTCTGGTCGATGTCGTCGGTGATGACCAACGACTCCGGGCAGCGCACCCGCGCGGTGACGGCGGCGATGCTCGGGGTGAACGCCGGGATTGCCTGCGCCAACATCTTCTTCCCGAAGCTGGCGGCCTATTTCGCCCAGTACAGCAACGATAAAGGCTACTTTATGGCGGCGCTGGTGATGATGCTGGTGGGCCTGCCGCTGATGCTCAACGGCTTTATGCAGATCAAAGAGCGCGTGCCGCCGAGCCCGGAAAAGGTGACCATCCGCGACACCTTCCACAACCTGCGCCAGAATAAGCCGCTGTTTATCGTCCTGCTGTCGTTCTTCTTCTGTGTGTTCCACAACGTGGCGGGCGGTCTCTATATCTACTTCTTTATCAACAACCTGGGCGACGGCAGCCTGCAGATGGCGATTGGCGTGATGGGGATTGTCGCGGCGGTGCTGTGCCTGGTCGCCCCGATGCTGACGCGCCGGATGCAGAAGCGAAAGCTGTTTATGATCCTCTGCGGGCTGGACGTGGCGGTGCGCGTGGTGATGTGGTTTGTCGGCTATCAGCAGGTGACGATGCTGTTTATTCTGCTTGGCCTGAGCACGCTGTTCGTGATGATGACCAACATCCTCACCTCGTCGATGATTGCCGACACCATCGAGTACGCGGAGTACCACACCCACAAGCGCTGCGCGGCGATCACCTTCTCCGGGCAGACCTTCACCGGCAAGATGTCGGTGGCGGTAGGCGGCGGGCTAATCGGCGTGTTTCTGACGATGATCGGCTACGTGCCGCAGGCGCAAATTCAGAGTGAGAGCGTGCTGTCGGGGCTGTTCTTCGGGATTTGCCTGCTGCCGGCGATAGGCTCGCTGATCCGCATGGGCTTTATGTCGCGCTTTACCTTTACCGAGGAGAAGCATGCGGAGATTTGTCGGCTGCTGGCGGAGCGCAACGCGTCTGCGAAAGCGCCGGGTGGCGGCTGCGCCTTACCCGGCCTACAGGACCAGCCCTTGTAGGCCTGATAAGCGAAGCGCCATCAGGCTTCGCTTTTTAAGACTTACAGCGACTTCACAAACGCCAGCAGATCTTCGTTAAGCTGGTCCTGGTGGGTCAGCGCGAAGCCGTGCGGCGCGTTGTCGTACACCTTCAGCGTGGCGTTTTTGATCATCTCTGCCGCCAGCTTGCCGGTGCTTTCAAACGGCACGATCTGGTCGTTGCTGCCGTGGATCACCAGCGTCGGCACGTCGATTTTCGCCATATCCGGGCGGAAGTCGGTTTCGCCGAACGCGGTCACGCAGTCGATGGTGCCCTTCAGGGAGGCCAGCAGGGCGATGTTCAGCGTCTGGGTCAGGGCACCGGCGGAAACGGTCTGCCCGGCGTTGGTGCCGTAGAACGGGGTGGCGAAGTCGCTGATGAACTGGGCGCGATCTTTACGCAGTCCGTCGCGAATGCCGTCGAACACGCTCTGATCCACACCCAGTGGGAAGGTGTCGGATTTGCCGAAGATTGGCGTGACCGCGCCCAGCAGCGCCAGACCGGCCACGCGCGCGCTGCCGTAGTTGTTGATGTAGCGGGTCACGTCGCCGCCGCCCATGGAGAAGCCCACCAGCGTCACGTCCTGGAGGTCCAGGGTGGCGATCAGGTCGTTGATGTCGGACGCAAAGGTGTCGTAGTCGTAACCGTTCCACGGCTGATCCGAGCGGCCGAAGCCGCGACGGTCAAAGGCGATGGCGCGGAAGCCGCGCTCGGCCAGGTAGTTCAGCTGGCTGTCCCACATGTCGCCGTCCAGCGGCCAGCCGTGGCTGAAGAGAACCGGTTTGCCCGCGCCGCCTTCTTTGTAGTAAATCTGCGTGCCGTCTTTTGCCTTAAACGTTGCCATAGTGTGTTCCTGTGCAGGTGATGGTTATGGTTATACCGGCGCGACCAGATAACGAATTGCCGGTGATGTTGTGCCCTGATGAAAAGCCAGAACGCGGCTCTGCAGCAGGAGGTCATTCATGGTGTGGCGCTCCTGCTGGCGCAGATGCTCAATCCACGAGCCCATCAGGAAGGTCTCGATAAACAGGCCGGGGCGCTCGATATCCTCGTATACCGCCCAGCTCATCGCCCCGGCGCGGCGTCGCACCCGGCGCAGCTCGTGCACTGCCTGCAAAAACGCTTTCGCGTTGTGCGGGTCGATGATGTACTCGTGCGAGACCAGCACCGGGCCGCGCTCGTTCGGCAGGTCGATCTCCACGCCGTCCAGCGGCTGGCCGCTCAGGTCGAGGTTCAATTCCGGGTCTTTCTCCAGCTTCCAGCGGAACACGGTGGCGCTTGCCAGCACCATCCCCAGCGTGGCGACAACCAGCGCGGTCGGGGTGCCGAACCGGGAGGCAATCTGCCCCCAGATGGCGCTGCCCGTGGTCATCGAGCCGAAGAAGACCGTCAGGTAGACCGCCAGCGCGCGGGCCTTCACCCAGCGGGCGGCGCTGCGCTGCGCGCCGAGGTTCAGCGTCGAGAGCACCGCAATCCACGCGAAGCCGGTGAAGAACTCAAACAGGTTGAGCAGCCAGACGTGGCGCACAAACGCCAGCGCCAGCATGGTGAGGGCAAAGACCAGGCTCGCGGCCACCATCAGCCGGTCGGCGTTCAGCCGCTGGCGCAGGCGCGGCAGCAGGATCGCCCCGGCAATGGCGCCCAGGCCTATGCACGCCAGCATCACGCCGTAGCCCGCCGGGCCCAGGCCCAGTTCGCGGCGCGCCACCAGCGGCAGCAGTGCCCAGCCCGCGCTG
>NZ_QPFW01000112.1:0-6598 GCF_008122455.1 Enterobacter sp. C6 | reverse complement strand
CGACAACCACAGCAGCAACGCCCGCGCCGGCCCCAACGGTAATCAAAATTGAATCTGCCGATCCGCAGGTTGTTTACGTCCCCACCTATAACCCCAATACGGTTTACGGGACCTGGCCAAACACCGCCTATCCACCTACCTATCTCCCGCCTACACCCGGGGAGCAGTTTGGCAACAGCTTCGTCAACGGCTTAGGCTTCAGCCTGGGCGTCGCCACAACCTATGCCATCTTCAGCAACATCGACTGGGATGATGACGATGACTGGGATCATCACCATGACGACTGGGATAATCACGGCGGCTATAACCGCAACGGTGATAACAACATCAATATCAACGTTGAGAACTTCAATAAAATCAGCGGGCAGCGTCTGACGGACGCCAACCGTACCTGGCAGCATAACCCGGCCTATCGGGAAGGCGTGCCCTATCCGACTAACCAGCTCAACACCCGTTTCCACTCCACCAGCACGGCTACCGGGCTCAGTTCAACGCAGCAAAAACCGGTTAACCGGGACAGCCAGCGTCAGGCTGCCCTGAGCCAGATGGAGAAATCCACGGGCAAAACTTTCCCCCAAACGGCGCGCAACGGAACGAAAGATGTGCAGCGTCAGGCCTCAAGTGAACAGCTGAAGCAGATTTCCCAGCGCAATAACTACCGTGGTTACGACACCAAACCGCAGACAACGAAGCGAACCACCACGCAGCAGCGAGAAAATCGCCAGACCACCGCGCAGAGACAAGAGAAACGGGGTTCGCAGCCGGCGCAGCAACGCGCTCTCCAGCAGCGAAACAGCCAGCCCCGGGCCAATGCGCTGAGCGGCAACGACAGCCGCTCCGCGAACTGGCAGGCGCAGCAGCAGCGCGGTGCGCAAAGCAGACAGCTTGCGGCTCGCCAGCAGCAGCCACGTCAGGCGTCTGGTGGACGCGCTGAACGCCGTGAAATTCGACATCGCTAAGGGAACCGACATGAAAAGTAAACTACTCAGTGGCATGGTGTTGTTCATGCTTTCGGCTTCGGTGATGGCGCAGCAATCCTTTAGCACCCCCGATCAGGCAACCGATGCGCTGACCAAAGCCATTAGTGAGCATAATGAGAGCGCGATGAGCAATCTGCTTGGAGAGAACTGGCGCGATTTTCTGCCCCCTGAAGGCGTTGACCCGGATGCCGTCGATCGTTTCCTGCGCGACTGGAAAGTCCGTCATAACACGGTTGTCGAAGGGGATACGGCGCATCTGGTTGTCGGTGACAACAGCTGGCAGCTTCCTATCCCGGTGATCAAAACCTCTGCCGGTTGGCAATTCGATATCAAAGAAGGGGCCGAAGAGATCCTGACCCGCGAAATCGGGCGTAACGAACTTGCCGCCATTGAAGCCTTACATGCCTATGTTGATGCGCAGCAAAGCTACTTTGCGATGAACCAGAAATTCGCGCAGAAGATTGTCAGCTCGAAAGGGAAAAAAGACGGTTTGTACTGGCCCGCCTCTCCCGGCGAAGCGCCCAGTCCGCTCGGACCGGCATTTAGCCCAAAAGAGCCGGGTACCGGTTATCACGGCTATCGTTTCCGCATCCTGCCGGATGAGAAAGGATTTGCAATGATCGCCTGGCCGGTCAGTTACGGCCAGTCAGGAGTGATGAGTTTTATAATTAATCAGGATGACAAGGTGTACCAGAGTAATCTCGGCAGTGAGTCAGCCAAGAAAGCCCAAGCATTGACCCTGTACAGACCCGATACATCATGGCAACCTGTTGCGCCTTAATAGCATGATTGCACTTCGCTTGCAGTGGCGAGAGAGTGAGGAAAACGCCTCCACAGAGGCGTTTACAGAGCTGAAGAGGCTTATTTCGTCTATGCTTTCAGGCAATTTCAGGTGAATTATTTAACAAAGCTATAGGTAACATTCCCCTGCAAATCTGCTGGCATCTTTGTGATATCTGTTCTTGCTTCCTCGCCCCATTCAAAGAGACGATCATCGTTGCGCAGGGCGCAAAAACGATAGCCGCAAGCATAGATGGCACGAATGTCATAAAGCTCGTTTGCGACGGGCGTGGTGTCACCGCCCTCATATTCATCACCCCAGGCAACAACGCTACCATCACGACGAAGTGCTGCAAAAGCATTCCAGGTTCCACCAGTGAGGGCGACCACATTAGATATATCATTGGGCATTGATTTAGCAATATGTCCCCAGCAGTACACCTTCCCCTCAGAAGTTAAAAAAGCATAGCTCCCATTAACTGCGGCCTGAACATCAATAATATCTGTCAGGCTGGCGATCTCCGCTGGCAGTTCGGTCAGGTAATAGGTTTCCCCCCAAAAAACCACGCTGCCATTTTGTCTTAAAGCAATAAAAGTCGCATCGGTACAGTGTACGGAAACAATGTCCGTCAGGCTGGCAATATTATCAGGAATAACAGCGCCATGCTTGTCACTCCCCCATGCAATTAGACTGCCCGAGGCCTGGAGTGCCACAAACGCACCTTGATTACTGTAAAGGGTGACAATGTCATCGACTTTCTTTAGATGTTCCGGCAACTCGCCTCCGTATGTCGCATTTCCCCAGGCAAGTACATGGCCATTTTGGGTTATTCCCGCAAAGGCATATTCCGTGGTCTGGATGGCAATGAAGTCTTTACGCTCGGCAATGTCTGCTGGAAAATCATTATGTGAAGTACCATCTGTCCACTGCACCACTTGGTTATTAGCCCGCAACGCCAGATAGGTATAATTACCCTGATCGGTAAAATATTGGACCACTTTAATATCTAAAATATCATTCAACGCCGCCACGTTATCCGGTAAAGGGTTATCATCATCGACGGACCAGGTAAATACCTGACCATTGGCATTAACCGAAGCAGACGTATCCCAGCCACCGTAAACGGCTCTGACGTTATGATTTCGATCGCTTGTTGGTGATGTACCACCATTTTTAGGCATTCCCCACGCTTCAACAGTACCGTCATTTTTAATGGCCGCTAATGCGGAACCCGAACCACCACAATTACTGATATTAATGACGTCACCCAGCCGATAAACATCGGAATTTGCCAGCAAGCGTACATCTGGACGCGTGTCAGTAAATACGGGGCCGGTAAAGCGAGAGGTGGTCTCATCTTCATACCACCAGTCAACGCTAACGGGTTGCAAGGTTTCTTTATCAAGCGCGATAAGTCTATGGGTCGCGCTTGCCCAGCCACTTCCTGATTGCGTTCTGGCACCCATTACTTTTAAATCACGAATCTCAGAAGTTAATTCATAACTATTCATAATAATACCTTTAGTTGAATAAAGTAATTATGAGAATAGTAATACACCATTTAATCCTTAAGTCAAACCAACCAATCCATTATCAATAGAACATGATCCCCAATAATATTAAATATAGATCTGGGGAATTTCAAATAACAAACACATTCATTTGCTGTATGAAATTTTATTTACAATCTAAAATAAATTAATATTTACAGCTTAATATCTGAAATCAAAACCCAAAAAAAACGCCTCCTTCGGAGGCGTTTCGCAATCATGAAGAAACTTATTTCTTCTTCGCTTTCGCGTTCGGCAGGTCGGTGATGCTACCTTCAAACACTTCTGCCGCCAGGCCCACGGACTCGTGCAGAGTCGGGTGAGCGTGGATGGTCAGCGCGATGTCTTCAGCGTCACAGCCCATTTCGATAGCCAGACCGATTTCACCCAGCAGCTCGCCGCCGTTGGTACCGACAATCGCACCACCGATTACACGGTGAGTCTCTTTGTCGAAGATCAGTTTGGTCATACCGTCTGCGCAGTCGGACGCGATAGCACGGCCAGAAGCAGCCCACGGGAAGGTGGCGGTTTCGTAGCTGATGCCTTTCTCTTTCGCTTCTTTCTCAGTCAGACCCACCCATGCCACTTCTGGCTCGGTGTACGCGATAGATGGGATGACTTTCGGATCGAAGTAGTGCTTCATGCCGGCGATAACTTCAGCGGCAACGTGACCTTCGTGAACACCTTTGTGCGCCAGCATTGGCTGACCGACGATATCGCCGATAGCAAAGATGTGCGGCACGTTGGTGCGCAGCTGTTTGTCAACGCGGATGAAGCCACGGTCGTCCACTTCCACGCCAGCTTTGCCCGCGTCGAGGTTTTTACCGTTCGGCACACGGCCGATAGCCACCAGCACGGCGTCGTAACGCTGTGGTTCGGATGGGGCTTTTTTGCCTTCCATGGAAACGTAAATACCGTCTTCTTTCGCTTCAACGGCAGTCACTTTGGTTTCCAGCATCAGGTTAAATTTCTTGCTGATGCGTTTGGTGAAGACCTTAACGATGTCTTTGTCGGCAGCCGGGATAACCTGGTCGAACATTTCAACCACGTCGATCTCTGAACCCAGCGCATGGTACACGGTACCCATTTCCAGACCGATGATACCGCCGCCCATAACCAGCAGACGCTTAGGAACGGTTTTCAGCTCCAGCGCATCGGTGGAATCCCACACGCGTGGATCTTCATGCGGAATGAATGGCAGTTCGATTGGGCGAGAGCCTGCCGCGATGATCGCGTTGTCGAAGTTGATCACGGTTTTGCCGTTTTCGCCTTCCACTTCCAGGGTGTTCGCACCGGTGAATTTACCCAGACCGTTTACCACTTTCACTTTACGGCCTTTGGCCATACCCGCCAGACCGCCGGTCAGCTGAGTGATAACTTTCTCTTTCCAGGTACGAATTTTGTCGATATCGGTTTTCGGCTCGCCGAAGACGATACCGTGTTCAGCCAGCGCTTTGGCTTCTTCGATAACTTTCGCTACGTGCAGCAGCGCTTTAGAAGGGATACAGCCGACGTTCAGACAAACACCGCCGAGGGTGCTGTAACGCTCTACGATGACGGTTTCCAGACCTAAATCCGCGGCGCGGAATGCTGCGGAGTAACCTGCCGGGCCTGCCCCAAGTACTACGACCTGAGTTTTGATTTCTGTGCTCATCATGACCTCTTAATTTATACCCGTCGTCCACCGGGTCGTTCTATCCGCCCGCAGTTTACAAAATTGTTAACAATTTTGAAACAACAAACGGCTCACGAATTGTCGCTTTCGCCAATAACCTCACAAACCCCATGAGATTATCAGAAAAAAGCCGGCCGACTGGCCGGCTTTTCGATTACATCACCAGGCGGCGAATGTCGCTCAGCATGTTGTTGATGATGGTGATGAAACGCGCACCATCAGCACCGTCGATTACGCGGTGGTCGAAGGACAGAGAGATTGGCATCATCAGACGCGGTACGAACTCTTTGCCATTCCACACCGGCTCCATCGCGGACTTGGACACACCGAGGATAGCCACTTCCGGCGCGTTCACAATCGGCGCGAAGTGGGTAGTACCCAGGCCGCCGATGCTGGAGATAGTGAAGCAGCCGCCCTGCATTTCGCCGGCAGTCAGCTTACCATCACGCGCTTTCTTGGAGATCACGGTCAGTTCACGGGACAGCTCGGTAATGCTCTTCTTGTTCACGTCTTTGAAGACCGGAACAACCAGACCATTTGGCGTATCAACCGCAACACCGATGTTGATGTATTTCTTCAGCGTCAGCTTCTGACCGTCTTCGGACAGGGAGCTGTTGAAGCGTGGCATCTGTTCCAGAGCCGCAGCAACCGCTTTCATGATGAAGACCACTGGGGTGAATTTCACGTCCAGTTTGCGCTTCTCGGCTTCGGCGTTCTGCTGTTTACGGAACGCTTCCAGATCGGTGATATCGGTCTTATCGAAGTGCGTAACGTGCGGGATCATCACCCAGTTACGGCTCAGGTTCGCACCAGAGATTTTCTGGATACGGCCCAGCTCCACTTCTTCGATTTCGCCGAACTTGCTGAAGTCCACTTTCGGCCATGGCAGCATGCCCGGGATACCGCCGCCAGCGGCTGCAGCTGGTGCAGCTTCGGCGCGTTTCACCGCGTCTTTCACATAGGTCTGAACGTCTTCGCGCAGGATACGACCCTTACGGCCGGTCCCTTTCACTTTCGCCAGGTTCACACCGAATTCGCGCGCCAGGCGACGAATCAGCGGGGTAGCGTGGACATAAGCGTCGTTTTCAGCGAACTCAGATTTTTCTGCTTTAGCAGCAGGGGCAGCGGCTGGTTTAGCAGCCTGAGCCGGCGCAGCAGCAGGTGCTGGAGCAGCCGCGGCAGCCGGAGCTGCGGCAGGCGCAGCGCCTTCCACTTCGAAGACCATGATCAGAGAGCCGGTAGACACTTTGTCGCCGGTGTTGATTTTGATCTCTTTAACCGTACCCGCGAACGGCGCAGGGACTTCCATAGAAGCCTTATCGCCTTCAACGGTGATCAGTGACTGTTCAGCGGCAACTTTGTCGCCCACTTTCACCATCACTTCGGTGACTTCAACTTCGTCACCGCCAATGTCCGGTACGTTAACGTCTTTCGCGCCGCCAGCAGCGGCTGGTGCTGCGGCTGGAGCCGGAGCAGCGGCCTGTGCAGGCGCGGCAGCGCCTTCTGCACCTGCCACTTCGAAGACCATAATCAGGGAGCCGGTAGACACTTTGTCACCGGTGTTGATCTTGATCTCTTTAACGGTACCGGCGAACGGCGCTGGCACTTCCAT
>NZ_QPFW01000111.1:0-6553 GCF_008122455.1 Enterobacter sp. C6 | reverse complement strand
GAGCGCGCCGCGCGTCTCGACGTGCCGGTGTCGCGCATCTTCAGCAGCCTGCAAACCGCCTTTGGCGGCACGCGCGCCGGGGATTTCAGCATCAACAACCGCGTCTACCACGTGGTGATGCAAAACGAGATGCAATGGCGCGAGCGCGCAGAGCAGATCGGCGAGCTGTTCGTGCGCAGCAACAGCGGCGAACGGGTGCGCCTGAGCAACCTCGTCACCATCACGCCGACCGTCGGCGCGCCGTTCCTGCAGCAGTACAACCAGTTCCCGTCGGTGTCGGTGAGCGGCTCGGCGGCGGCTGGGGTGAGCAGCAGCACCGCGATGGCGGCGATGGGTGAGATTCTGGCGGAAAGCCTGCCGGCCGGATACGACTACGCCTGGAGCGGCATGTCGTACCAGGAGCAGCAGACCGGCAATCAGGCGATCTGGATCGTGCTGGCGGCGGTGGTGATGGCGTGGCTGTTCCTCGTCGCCCAGTACGAGAGCTGGACGCTCCCGGCGAGCGTGATGCTCTCGGTGCTGTTCGCCATCGGCGGGGCGCTGGTCTGGCTGTGGATGGCCGGATACGCCAACGACGTGTACGTGCAGATTGGTCTGGTATTGCTGATCGCTTTAGCGGCCAAGAACGCGATTCTTATCGTCGAGTTCGCCCGCGCGCGGCGTATGGACGGAATGGCGATTGTCGATGCCGCGCGGGAAGGGGCCTCGCGCCGCTTCCGCGCGGTGATGATGACCGCCGTGTCGTTCATTATTGGCGTTCTGCCGATGATGCTGGCGACCGGGGCGGGTGCCCAGAGCCGCCGCATCATCGGCACCACGGTGTTCAGCGGTATGCTGGTGGCGACCGTGGTGGGGATTCTGTTCATCCCCGCGCTGTTCGTGCTGTTCCAGCGCCTGCGCGAGTGGGGCCACGGCCTTACGGACTCGTCGCCCACAGCTCGCAGTGCTTCTGCACCAGAGAAATAAGCGAGCCACCGTCGGCGATAAACTCCCGCATGCGCTGTGCTTCGCTCTTGCCCTGCTTTAACAGCAGGGCAATTTCATTAATTGCGCTCGTCGCGCCAAGCTTCTCGGCCGACGGCGCCACCTGCTCCAGCAGCCAGGCGATATCTTCCGCCACGGTTTTGTGCTCGCCGGTGTGCACGTCCGTCAGGATCCCCTCCAGCCCGTAGCGACAGGCCTGAAAACGGTTAAAGCGGTACAGCAGAAAATCTTTTTCCTGATGCTTATAGGGCCGCGCGGTCAACAGCCAGTGGGACGTCGCCTGAATTAGTCCGGCGATGTTAATCGCATGGCCGAGCGTCAACGGCGTATCCATCACCCGCACCTCCACGGTGCCAAAATGCGGGCTGGGGCGAATATCCCAGTGCAGATCCTTGATGCTGTCGATCATGCTGGTGGAACTCAGGCGGCGGAACAGCCCCTCGAACTCCTGCCAGCTGTTGACCCACGGCATCTGGCCGTTATCCGGGAACCCTGAAAAGATGTTGAGCCGCGACGAGGAGAACTTCGTGTCCGTGCCCTGCATATACGGCGAGGCTGCCGCCAGGGCGATAAAGTGCGGCACAAAGCGCGACAGGCCGTGCAGCAGGTAAATCGCGTCATCCCCGGTCCGGCAGCCGACGTGAACGTGCTGACCGAATACCGTCGCCTGCAAAATCAGATAGCCAAAGCGCTCCAGCGTGACGTTATAGCGCTCGTCGTCGCACACCTCCTGGCGCTGCCATTTCTGGAACGGATGCGTCCCGCCGCCGCAGATCTGAATGTGCTGCTCCGCCGCGGCGCGCAGGATGCTCTGCTGCATCACCGAGAACTGCGCCGCCGCCTGGTCGATGGTCTGGCACACGCCGGTGGCGATTTCGAGCATGCTTTCGGTGATGTCGTGTTTGACTTCACCGCCTTTGATGTCGTCTTTGACGGCGGCGATAAGCGCGGAGGAGTCCTGGCTCAGATCGTAGCCCGGCGGGTTAACCACCTGCATTTCGAGCTCGATGCCAAGGGTGAACGGTTCAGAGGATTTGAAATCGGGTAAAGGCATGGCGCACTCCGTTGTCTGTGAATGTTGAGTATAGACAACGGGTGTGGCGCACTCGTCTCAGGGTGGTATAACTGATAGCAGGCTTAGCAAAAGGGGAGTGACTCATGTCTGACTATCCAACGATTGCGCTGATAGGACCGGGTGCGATTGGTACTACCATTGCCGCGGTACTGCATGACGCTGGCCGCACGCCGCTGCTCTGCGGACGGACCGCACACGCGGCGTTACGCCTGCGCCATGATGAGGGTGAAACGGTGGTGCCCGGTCCGGTATTAACCGATCCGACAGCCATCACGCGCCCCGTGGACCTCGTGTTTATCGCGGTGAAAACGACGCAAAATGCCGACAGCGCCGGGTGGCTGCGCGCGCTGTGCGATGAAAATACGGTGGTCTGCGCCCTGCAAAACGGCGTTGAGCAGAAAGCTCAGCTTGAGCCTTTGGTCAGTGGCGCAACGGTGCTGCCGTCGGTGGTCTGGTTCCCGGCGCAGCGTGAGCCGGATGCCTCCGTCTGGCTGCGGGCGAAGCCGCGCCTGACGCTGCCGGACATGCCGCAGGCGCAGCGGGTGGTGGAGGCGCTTCGCGGTACGCGCTGTGAAGTTGCACTCTCGGCAGATTTCGCCACCGTCGCCTGGCGCAAGCTGCTGCAAAACGCGGTCGCCGGGCTGATGGTGCTGGCCAACCGCCGCGCCGGGATGTTCAGGCGCGAGGATATTAGCGCACTTTCGCTGGCCTACCTGCGCGAGGGGCTTACCGTCGCCCGCGCCGAAGGGGCAAAGCTGGACGATGCAGTGGCGCAGGAGATTCTGGCGAACTTTCAGCGTGCGCCTGAGGACCTGGGTACGTCTATTCTGGCTGACCGTCAGGCCAACCGTCCGATGGAGTGGGATATCCGCAACGGCGTGATCCAGCGTTACGGCCGCAAGCACGGCATTGCGGTACCCATCAGCGACGTGGTGGTGCCGCTGCTGGCGGCGGGGAGCGAGGGGCCGGGTTAACGGCCGCTGTTTTCCGTTCGGCAAAGTAATGCGCGGGCGTGCTGCCCATCGCTTTTCGGAACATGGTGATAAAGGCGTTCACGGATTCGTACCCGAGCGTTGTCGCCACGTTCTGGACCGGTTCGCCGCTTGCCAGCTCCCGCAGGGCAATAATCAAGTGCAGCTGCTGGCGCCATCGCCCGAAGCTCAGCCCGGTCTCGCGCTGCATCAGGCGTGCAAACGAACGCTCGCTGAGGGCAAGCCGTTTCGCCCACTCCTTCAGGGTGCTTCGGTCCTCAGGGCGGCTGACCAGCGCGTCTGCCATGGCGCGAATTTTCGGGTCGGTTGAGACCGGCAGGCTCAGCTTCTGCTGCGGCATGCTGGCAAGCTCATCCAGCGTGACCCTGATTAGCCTGGCAACATGGCCGTCGGGCGGATAATCAACGCCCTCGCGGGTTAGGCGATCGACCAACTCCTTGATCAGCGGCGAGATCGCCAGCGTGCAGCATCTCTCCGGCAGCGCCGCCGCGCCGGGCTCAATAAACAGATAGTTCAGATGCGCGTTCCAGGTCGCTTTGGCGCTGTGCGGGATCCCCCCTGGGATCCAGACGGCGCAGTCTGGCGGCACGATCCAGATGTCATTCTCCGCGTAACAGCTGACCGCACCGTACCGGGCAATAATCAGCTGTCCTTTCCGATGGCTATGCACCGGTACTTCCGCGGCGTAGTCCACGAAGTCCAGATGACGCGCCACCGCCGGGCTGACGGTAGAGTCGGGGTCATACAGCGTAGTAGCAGATTGAGGCTTCACGATTCTGGCAACATTCAGGTATTTTTTGACAGAATAGAGTATTTAAGCGGGTCTGCAAGCCGGTAATAATTCCGGCATGAAAAACGTCTTCTCTTATCCCGTGCGCCTGCCCGCCGCGCTGCAAAACGACGCGGGGGCGCTGATCTACGCCGCAAAGAGTTTCGCCGCGGCGATGCTCGCTTATTACCTCGCGCTGTCTATCGGCCTCGAACGCCCCTCATGGGCGATTATTACGGTTTACATCGTGTCGCAAACGTCGGTCGGGGCATCGCTCAGCAGAAGCCTCTACCGGCTGGCCGGTACGGTTGTCGGGGCCAGCGCGACCGTTCTGATTGTGCCCACCTTCGCGAATACGCCGATCCTGTGCAGCATTGTGCTGACGGGCTGGATCGTATTCTGCCTGTGGCTCTCCCTGCTGGAGCGCACGCCCCGGGCCTATGCCTTTGTGCTGGCGGGCTACACCGCGAGCCTGATTGGTTTTCCCGCGGTATCCGATCCCGGCGGCATCTTTAACGTCGCCATTGTCCGCGTGCAGGAGATCGCGATCGGGATTTTCTGCGCGGCGCTGATTCACCGCTACGTGCTGCCCGCGCGGGTATCAGGGCTGTTCAACGCTAAATTATCCCAGACGCTACAGGCCACGCGCGAGCGGGTGGCGGATACCTTAGCGGGCAAGCCCGATGCGGCTTCCGGCCCGTTGCATCTGGCCCTGGCGCTGCAGTTCCTGCAGGGCATAAGCCACCATATTCCGTACGATTTTGCCCTCTCCGCCCCGGTGCGGCAGGCCAGAAAAGCGATTCACGACCGGCTGGCGCGGCTCGTTATCGTCAACTGTGAACTGCACGACCGCATGCCAGCGCCTGGAACCCTGCCCGCCGACGTGCAGGTCTTGCTGGAGGATGTTCAGGCCTGGGTGGCCGGTGAAGGCGCTAGCCTCAGCAGTACGGCAGAGGCGCTGCGGCTCCGCTGTGCGCTTCTCATCGATCGGTATGCCGCGCAGGCGCAGACGTTTGACGACGTGCGGCTGGTCAGTTTTATCCGCTACCTCTCGGAGGCGATCGCGCTTCTGCAGCAGTGCGAGCGTCTTTCCGGGGCCATCCTCCACGCCAAACCCGTCTTTGGAGAGATGCAAAGCCGCGCGGCTAAAGGCTACGTTTTCCACCGCGATCCTCTTACCGCGGCCCGCACGGCGCTGGGGGCTTTCGCCATCATCCTGAGCGGCTGTCTGGTCTGGATCTTCTCAGCATGGCCGGATGGCGGTACGGCGGTGTCTATTCTGGGGGTCTGCTGCACGCTGTTTGGCAGCTTCGACACCCCGGCCCCCCACATTGTGAAATACATCATTGGCTCGTTCTGGGGCGTGGTGATTAGCCTGTTCTACAGCTTTGCGCTGCTGCCGCTGGTGAGCGATTTCCCGGTGCTGGTGGCGGTGCTGGCTCCTGCGTATCTGCTGGCCGGGTCGCTTCAGGCGCGTCCACCGACCACGTTTATGGCGATGGGCATCACCCTGACGCTGCCCATTCTGTGCGAGCTGGGGGCGCACTACAGCGGAGACTTCGCCGTTGCGGCCAACACCGCCATCGCGCTATTTGCCGCGACCGGCTTTGCCGTTATCAGCATGAGCCTGCTGCAAACCGTGCAGGCGGATGGTGCCATCACGCGTCTGCTGAACCTGTGCCAGCGCGACATTCGCCGCAGCGTGAAGGGCACGCTGCGGGTTGACGAAACGCACTGGATCAACCTGATGATGGACCGAACCGCGCTCTTGCTGCTGCGACTGCAGCGCAGCGAGCGCGCGCCAGAGCAGGCGCTCGATCGGCTGTTACACGCGCTGCGTCTGGGGCTGTCGGTCATGCATTTACGCCGCGGTGACGCACCGCCCGGCAGGGAGGTTGACGCACTTTTTCATAGGATAAACGCCGCAGACCGCAACGCCTTACGGGAACGCATCGTCACCCTTGTCGAGCGCCATCTGCCTGCGGCAGATGAACATACGCGCCAGTTTGTCTTCAGGCTGGTGGATCTGCACTGTGCATTACGGGAGCCAGACCATGGTTAACGATCTCAATATCGGCGGGGTTTTTATCCCGGGATTGCTGACGGTCGCCCTCGCGGCGCTGGTCTGCACGCTAAGCCTCGTCGCGCTTTTCTCTCTTAGCAGGGGCTACCGGCGCTTGCCGTTTCGCCCGCTGATGGATGTTTCAACCTGGATTGTCACCTTTTTCCTGCTGATGCAGGGTCTGACCGCGTTGGGGTTATTGTCATGAAATCACTGCTCTCTTTACTGGCTCGCTATGCGCTGACGTTGAGCGTCGTCGCGGCGGCTACGCTTCTGGCGTTTATGATGTGGAAACACTACGCAGAAACGCCGTGGACCCGCGACGGGCGCGTGCGTGCGGATGTGGTGCAGATTGTGCCGGACGTCTCCGGGCCCGTCATCAGTGTGGCCGTTCGGGATAACCAGTGGGTGAATCGGGGCGATGTGCTTTACACCATCGATCCGCGCTGGCTCAAGCTGGTGGTGGCAAGCGCGCAGGCTGATGTGGAGTCGAAACGCCATGAGATGCTGATGCGCCAGGATGCGGCCCATCGCCGCACGCTGATTAAAAACGCCATCTCCGGCGAGGACTTGCAGCAAACCGGCAGCGCGGCGAACGTCGCGGCGGCCAATTATCACGGCGCGCTGGTCGCGCTGGAACTGGCTGAGCTTAATCTGGCGCACGCCACCGT
>NZ_QPFW01000110.1:0-6500 GCF_008122455.1 Enterobacter sp. C6 | reverse complement strand
GATACCTACGGCGCTGACAACTTCCTGCAGCAACGTGCTAACGGCGTCGCGACCTACCGTAACCAGGACTTCTTTGGTCTGGTGGACGGCCTGAACTTTGCTCTGCAGTATCAGGGCAAAAACGGCAGCGTAGAGGGTGAAAACACTAACGGTCGCAGCCTGCTGAACCAGAACGGCGACGGCTACGGTGCATCCGTGACCTATAACCTGGGCGAAGGCTTCAGCGTGGGTGGTGCGATGTCCTCCTCCAAACGTACCGCCGACCAGAATGCAGCTGGCGTATACGGTAATGGCGATCACGCAGAAGTCTATTCTGGTGGCCTGAAATACGATGCCAACAACATCTATCTGGCAGCGCAGTACTCTCAGACCTACAACGCAACCCGTTTCGGTACTTCTAACGGCAGCAACCCGACTACCGCTTACGGCTTCGCTAACAAAGCGCAGAACTTCGAAGTGGTTGCTCAGTACCAGTTCGACTTCGGTCTGCGTCCATCCGTGGCTTACCTGCAGTCTAAAGGCAAAGACATCGAAGGTTACGGCGATCAGGATCTGCTGAAATATGTTGATGTGGGTGCGACTTACTACTTCAACAAAAACATGTCCACCTATGTTGATTACAAAATCAACCTGGTTGATGAAAATGAATTTACCCGTCAGGCGGGTATCGGTACTGACGATATCGTCGCGCTGGGCCTGGTTTACCAGTTCTAATCGCGTCATCGTGTGACGTAAGGGGCCTGATGGCCCCTTTTTTGTGCCTCTCTGATTCTCACAACTCACCCGTTTTGGTGTACTCTTGCCGCCCTGGCATGAGGATAATAATGAATGGACATGACTTTTTTACGCGCCAGCTTTCTGGCTATGCTTTTTTTCCTGACCGCGTGTAACGATCCCACACCCGTGGCGAAAACCGACGCACCCGCCGCGACGGTGCTCGAAGGCAAAACGATGGGGACCTTCTGGCGCGTCAGCGTGATGAACCTCGATAAAACACGCACAGACGAACTTCGCGGCAAAATCCAGTCGCAGCTGGACGCCGACGATCAGCTGCTGTCGACCTATAAAAATGACTCGGCGCTGATGCGCTTTAACCTCTCAACCAGCACCTCCCTGTGGCCAGTGAGCGAGGCGATGGCCGATATCGTGACCGAGGCAATGCGCGTGGGTTACAAAACCAACGGGGCGATGGATGTGACCGTCGGACCGCTGGTAAACCTCTGGGGATTTGGCCCGAATAAACAGCCGGTGAAGACGCCCGAACAGGCGGCCATTGATGACGCCCGCGCCCGGACAGGGCTACAGCATCTGACCGTGATCAACCAGTACGGTCAGCAGTACCTGCAAAAAGATATCCCCGATCTGTTTGTCGATCTGTCGACGGTCGGGGAAGGCTATGCGGCGGATCATCTTGCTGCTCTGATGGCCCAGGAAGGAATTTCCCGTTATCTGGTCTCGGTGGGCGGCGCGCTGGTCAGCCGGGGGATGAACGCCAGCGATAAGCCGTGGCGCGTAGCGATTCAAAAGCCGACCGATCGGCAAAATGCCGTGCAGGCGATAGTGGATATCAACGGACATGGCATCAGTACCTCCGGCAGCTACCGTAACTATTACGAGCTTGAGGGGAAGCGTATTTCGCACGTTATCGATCCGCAGACCGGGCGCCCCATCACGCATAACCTGGTCTCGGTGACGGTCATTGCCCCCACCGCGCTGGAAGCGGATGCCTGGGATACCGGATTAATGGTTCTCGGCCCGGAAAAAGCCAAAGAGGTGGTTCGTCAGGAAGGGCTGGCGGTTTATATGATCACCAAAGAGGGCGACGGGTTCAAAACCTGGAGCTCGCCGCAGTTCAACAGTTTCCTGGTTAGCGACAAAAATTAAAAAGCAAGGTTGCGGGTTTTTTATCAGTGGCGCTCAGGCACGCTCTATGTATGCTTGTAAGAGGAGCCGATAATGAGAAACTCAACCTTTATTACCGATGAGGATCGCTGGCAGGCCGTGCTGGCCCGCGATCCGATCGCTGACGATCAGTTTGTCTTCGCCGTGCAGACCACGGGTATTTTCTGCCGCCCGTCATGCCGTGCCCGCCACGCGCTGCGTAAAAATGTCCGCTTTTATCCTGATGCCCATCATGCCGTACAGGCCGGCTTTCGTCCGTGCAAGCGCTGCATGCCGGACAAACGCGATCCACAGGCGCAGAAGCTGGCGAAAGTGGAACAGGCCTGCCGTCTTCTGGAGCAGGATCCTGCGCTAACCCTGGAGGGGTTGGCGCAGAAGGTTGCCATGAGTCCTTTCCATTTCCACCGTCTGTTTAAGGCCGTGACCGGCATGACGCCAAAAGCCTGGCAGCAGGCGGCGCGGGGCCAACGCCTGCGCGCCGCGCTTGCGCAGGGAGACAAAATTACCGACGCCGTGCTGGCGGCGGGGTTTCCCGACAGCAGCAGCTATTATCGTAAAGCCAACGATGCGCTGGGCATGACGGCGAAGCAGTACCGTAAAGGAGAGGTGGCCGTGCGGTATGCCATCGATCACTGTTCGTTAGGACGCTGTCTGGTCGCCGAAAGCGAGCGGGGGATCTGCGCGATTCTGCTGGGTGACACCGATGCGGAAGTCACCGCAGAGCTTGCCACGCAATTTCCCAAAGCAACGCACGCGCCGCTGGATGACGCCTTTGTGCAGCGGATCCACCAGGTGATTGCCAGTATTGATAACCGCGATGTACCGCTTACGCTGCCGCTGGATATTCGCGGAACCGCGTTCCAGCAGCGCGTCTGGCAGGCCCTTCGCAACATTCCCAGCGGCGAAACGGCAAGTTACCAGCAGGTGGCACAGGCGATTGGCCAGCCCAATGCGGTACGCGCCGTTGCCGGAGCCTGTGCGGCAAACACGCTGGCGATTGTGATCCCCTGCCATCGCGTGGTTCGCAACGACGGTGCGCTGTCGGGCTACCGCTGGGGGACGGCGCGAAAAGCGCTATTACTGAAACGTGAGGCGAAACGCCGGGAGGGATAATGCTCGATCTTTTTGCGGATGCTGAACCCTGGCAGGAGCCGCTTGCGCCGGGGGCAGCGATCCTGCGCCGCTTTGCACTCTCCCGTGCGGCGGCGCTGCTTGCCGGTATCGACGAGGTGACGGCTGTTTCGCCGTTTCGCCATATGGTGACGCCGGGCGGCTACACCATGTCGGTGGCCATGGCCAACTGCGGCGAACTGGGCTGGGCGACAAACGAACGTGGGTATGTGTATGCTCCAAGCGATCCCACGACCGACCGGCCGTGGCCTCCCATGCCTGCGGTTTTTCAGGCACTTTGTCACGAGGCTGCCGTGGCGGCGGATTATCCGGATTTTCGCCCTGATGCCTGTCTGATTAACCGCTACGCCGTCGGTGCGAAGCTCTCGCTGCATCAGGACAAGGATGAGCCCGATCTGCGCGCGCCTATCGTTTCGGTATCGTTAGGTCTGCCCGCCGTCTTCCAGTTTGGGGGATTACGCCGCAACGATCCGCTCAAACGCATTATGCTGGAACATGGTGATGTGGTGGTGTGGGGCAGGGAATCTCGGCTTTATTATCACGGCATTCAGCCGCTGAAACCCGGGGTCCACCCCCTCACGGGCGAGTACCGTTATAACCTGACCTTCCGTCAGGCGGGGATGCGTAAACAAAAATAAGAATTATTCTTGATGTACGCGCCTGGCAGTTTACACTGCTGGCTGATTTTTATTGTCCGGATTGCCTGCATGCAACTACTTCTCCTTGTCTGGCGTCAGTATCGCTGGCCCTTCATTGCCGTAATGGCGTTAAGCCTTGCCAGCGCCGCGCTGGGTATTGGCCTGATCGCGTTTATTAACGTGCGGTTGATTGAAATGGTCGACACCTCGCTCTCCGTATTGCCGGAGTTTCTTGGCCTGCTGCTGCTGCTGATGGCGGTTACGCTCGGCTCCCAGCTGGCGCTGACCGCGCTCGGCCACCATTTCGTTTTTCGTTTGCGCAGTGAGTTTATCAAGCGGATCCTGGACACCCAGGTCGAGCGCGTTGAGCAGCTCGGCAGCGCCTCGCTGCTGGCGGGGCTGACCAGCGACGTACGCGCCATTACCATCGCGTTCGTTCGTTTGCCGGAGCTGGTGCAGGGGATCATTCTGACCTTTGGATCGGCCGCTTATCTCGCCTGGCTCTCCAGCAAAATGCTGGCGGTGACCGCGCTGTGGATTGCCATTACCATCTGGGGCGGCTTTGTGCTGGTGTCGCGCGTCTACAAACACATGGCGGTGCTGCGTGAAACCGAAGATAAGCTCTATAACGATTACCAGACGGTACTGGAAGGGCGCAAAGAGCTCACCCTGAACCGCGAGCGCGCCGAGTATATCTTTAACCATCTCTATATCCCGGACGCGCGCGAATATCGTCATCACATTATTCGCGCCGATACCTTCCACCTGAGTGCGGTGAACTGGTCAAACATCATGATGCTGGGTGCCATTGGCCTGGTATTCTGGATGGCGAACAGCCTGGGCTGGGCGGACACCAACGTCGCGGCAACCTACTCGCTGACGCTGCTGTTTTTGCGCACGCCGCTGCTCTCGGCGGTCGGCGCGTTGCCTACCTTGCTGAGTGCGCAGGTGGCCTTTAATAAGCTCAAAAAATTCGATCTCGCGCCGTTTAAGGCCGAATTTCCGCGCCCGCAGGCCTTCCCGAACTGGCAGACGCTGGAGCTGCGTAACGTCACGTTCCGCTATCAGGACAGCGCCTTCTCCGTGGGGCCGGTTAACCTGACGATCCGCCGCGGCGAGCTGCTGTTCCTGATCGGCGGCAACGGCAGCGGTAAATCGACGCTGGCGATGCTGCTTACCGGGCTTTATCAGCCGCAGTCGGGCGAGATTTTGCTGGATGGCAGAGCGCTGAGCGCGGAGAAACCCGAGGATTACCGCAAGCTTTTCTCGGCGGTGTTCACCGACGTCTGGCTGTTCGATCGGCTGCTGGGTCCGGAAGGGCAGCAGGCCAATCCTGCGCTGGTGGAAAAATGGCTGGCGCAGCTGCAGATGTCGCACAAGCTGGAGTTACAGGACGGGAAGATCCTCAATCTGAAGCTTTCCAAAGGGCAGAAAAAGCGCGTGGCGCTGCTGCTGGCGCTAGCGGAAGAGCGTGACATCATTCTGCTGGATGAGTGGGCGGCGGATCAGGACCCGCACTTCCGCCGCGAGTTTTATCAGGTGCTGCTGCCGCTGATGCAGGAGATGGGCAAAACCGTTTTCGCCATCAGCCATGACGATCACTACTTCATTCATGCTGACCGCCTGCTGGAGATGCGCGACGGCAGGCTCAGCGAGCTGACCGGTGAAGAGCGCGATGCAGCCTCGCGTGATGCAGTGGCGCGTACGGCCTGAAGCCCTCACCCTAACCCTCTCCCACAGGGAGAGGGGATAGATCGTGGCCGTAATGCCGCTTTTTTCTCCATCCCGCCCCGTTGTTTATTCTTATTTACATATCCCCGCGCTATGCTTAACCCCAACTCATTTAATGGATTTATGATTGATGTCGGTATTAAAGAAAAACAGCGCCAGACAGCGTGACCAGGAGCGCGCGCGACTCATCTGGCTTCTCACGACCGATAAAGCGGTCACCTCTACGCTATTAGGCAAACTCACCCTGGCTGAGCAATATGATGTCGGCACTTTAGCCGACGATATTGCTGAGGTAGGTGCGCTGGTTGCTCATTTACCCCCACCGGATCTGGCGGATACCCTGGAAGCGCTTCCCTCGGAAGAACGTCACGCCCTGTGGCGTCTGGTGCAGGATCACGAGCGCGGGCAGGTGCTGCTCGAGGCCTCTGAAAACGTCTGGGACGACCTGATCGACGAGATGAGCGACCGGGATATTCTTGACGCTCTGCAAACCCTGGATATCGACGAGCAGATTTACCTCGTTCAGCACCTGCCGCGCAACCTGACCGGCCGCCTGCTGGCGTCACTGCCTGCCGATGAACGCGCGCGCGTGCGTCAGGTTATGCACTACGAGAAAAACAGCGTCGGCGCGATCATGGAGTTCGGCGTTATCACGGTGCGCCCGGACGTGACGCTCGGTACCGTGCAGCGCTACCTGCGTCGCCTGGGAAAAATGCCGGACAACACCGATAAACTGTTTGTCACCTCCCGGGATAAAACGCTGCTCGGCGAGCTGGAGCTGAAAACCATCCTGCTCAACAGCACCCAGCGGAAGGTGAGCGAGGTGATGGAAAACGAGCCGATGGTCTTCTCCCCGGAAGACGATGCGGAGAAAGCGGCGCGTACCTTCGAACGTGATGACCTGGTGAGTGCCGCCGTCGTGGACTCCGTCGGCAAACTGATGGGGCGTCTGACCATCGATGAGATCGTTGATGTGGTCTACGAAGAAACCGACAACGATCTGCGTGCGCTCGGGGGGATCAGCGCCGAAGATGACGTCCATGCCTCCGTCGGCAAGGCGGTGAAAACCCGCTGGGCGTGGCTGGCCATTAACCTGTG
>NZ_QPFW01000109.1:0-6477 GCF_008122455.1 Enterobacter sp. C6 | reverse complement strand
TGGTGGAACCCAGCGTGCCGATCCCCGCCCCGAGCAGCACGGTGGAGGCGGCGACAACCGGATCGAACCGGGCGGCCAGCATCACCGGCACCAGCAGGGTGTAGAACGGCAGCGACTCTTCGGCCATGCCGTAAATGGTGCCGCCCGCGGCAAACAGCGCCATCAGGATCGGGATCATCCACTCCTCGCGTCCGCGCAGCCGGGTGGTGACGCGCTCGATCCCGGCGTCAATCGCCCCGGTTTTGGTGACGATCCCGAGGAATCCCCCGATGATCAGAATAAACAGCGCCACGTCGATCGCCCCGGCCTGGCCGGAGACCGGATCGTACAGCCCGGCGATGGGTGCCATCAGGACGGAAACCAGCCCCTGCGGATGCGCCGCCACGTGCGCGTAGGTTCCGGCAATCGGCACTTCTTTACCGAGGGTCTCGTTCATCGCCATCTGGTACTGGCCGGCGGGAACGACCCAGCTCAGCGCCGCCACAACGGCAATCAGGAAAAAGAGAATGGTGTAAGCGGAGGGAAACTTAAACTTGCCCATGATGTTCTCCTTAAACCCGGCGCACCCCGCGGCGCGCCGGGCGGTGATTAGTCGCCGAGTGTCGCCACCATGACCGCTTTAATGGTGTGCATGCGGTTCTCTGCTTCGTCGAAGACGATCGAGTTCGGCGATTCGAAGACCTCTTCCGTCACCTCCAGTCCCTTCAGCCCGTACGCCATCTCGATCTCGCGGCCCACTTTGGTGTGTTCGTTGTGGAACGCCGGCAGGCAGTGCATGAATTTGACGTTCGGGTTGCCGGTGGCCTTCATCACCTGGGCGTTAATTTGATATGGCTTCATCAGGCTGACGCGCTCGGCCCAGGCTTCCTTCGGCTCGCCCATGGAGACCCACACGTCGGTGTAGAGGAAATCGGTCCCCCGCACGCCTTCTTCCACGTCGTCGGTGAGGGTGATGCGCGCGCCCGTCTCTTTGGCGATGGCGCGGCACTGCTCAACCAGCCCGGCTTCCGGCCAGAAGGATTTCGGCGCGACGAGGCGGATATCCATCCCCATCTTGGCCGCGCCCACCATCAGGGAGTTGCCCATGTTGTTGCGCGCGTCGCCGAGATAGGCAAAGCTCAGCTCCGGCAGGGTTTTGCCCGGCGCATGCTCCAGCATGGTCATCAGGTCGGCGAGGATTTGCGTTGGGTGGAACTCGTCGGTCAGGCCGTTCCACACCGGTACGCCCGCGTACTCGCCCAGCTCTTCGACGATGGCCTGACCATAGCCGCGGTATTCGATGCCGTCGTACATGCGGCCCAGCACGCGGGCGGTGTCTTTCATCGACTCTTTATGGCCGATCTGCGATCCGCTTGGGCCGAGATAGGTGACCTGCGCGCCCTGATCGAATGCGCCCACTTCAAAGGCGCAGCGGGTGCGGGTAGAGGTTTTTTCAAAGATCAGGGCGATGTTTTTCCCGACCAGGGTTTGTTTCTCGCGCCCGGCTTTTTTGGCGGCCTTGAGCTCAATGGCGAGGTCGATCAGGTACTGGATCTCCGCCGGGGTGTAGTCCAGCAGTTTCAGGAAGTTGCGGTTTTTCAGGTTGATGGTCATGGCTAAATCCTTTTTAAAATGAGTGTTCAGTTACGAATCAACGTGCCTTTCTCGCCCGCGAGGATCTCCGCGCCGTCGGCCAGCGCGCCGATCCCGGCAATGCCGTTGCAGGCTTCAACAAACTCGCGGCAGGCGGCCACTTTCGGCCCCATCGATCCGGCGTCGAACTGCATGCCTTTGAGCAGCTCCGGCGTCACCTGTGCCAGCGGGCGCTGGGTCGGCTTGCCCCAGTCGAGGTACACCGCGTCGGCGTCGGTGAGGATCAGCAGGGCGTCGGCCTCGATTTGCCTCGCCAGCAGGGCGGCGGAGAGGTCTTTGTCGATCACCGCCTCAATCCCGCGATAGCCGTTGGCGTGTTCCACCACCGGCACGCCGCCGCCACCGTTGCAGATCACCAGGTGGTCGCGCTGGATCAGCGCCGTGATGGCGTCGCTCTCGACGATGCGCTTCGGCTGCGGTGACGGCACCACGCGGCGGACGTAGCTGCCGTCGGCCTTAAACACCCAGCCTTTCTCCGCGGCCAGCGTTTTTGCCTGGGCTTCGCTGTAGACCGGGCCGATGTACTTGGTCGGGTTGCTGAAGGCCGGGTCGGCGGCGTCCACTTCTACCTGCGTGAGCAGAACGCTAACCTCGCGCTGCGGCAGGCTGTTTTTCAGCGCCTGCTGGAGCATGTAGCCGATCATTCCCTGGCTTTCGGCGCCGAGAACGTCCAGCGGGTAGGGTGTGACTTTGTCGTAGGCGCTGTTTTGCAGCGCCAGCAGCCCGACCTGCGGCCCGTTGCCGTGCACCAGCACCACGCGCCACTGCGCCGTCAGCCCGGCGATGGTGCGGGCGGCCTGCTCGATGTTCTGGCGCTGGATCTCTGCTTCCAGCGGCTCGCCGCGCTTGAGCAGCGCGTTGCCGCCCAGGGCCACAACCAGAGTGGGTTTTCGTTCCATGATGGCTCCTTTAAATTTCGTCGCGTTCCAGCGGGCAGCTCATGCAGCGCGCGCCGCCGCGGCCGCGTCCGAGTTCGTCGCCCGGGATGGGCAGCACGGTGATACCCGCTTTGTCATACTTCTCGTTGGTCCAGACGTTGCGCTCGTAGCCGATCACCACGCCGGGGCGGATGGTCAGCACGTTGTTGGCGTCGTTCCACTGTTCGCGTTCGGCCTCAAAGGCGTCGCCGCCGGTGGTGATCAGACGTACCTGGTTAATGCCGAGCGCTTTCTCGATGGCGTGCAGCAGGTCGGTTTCCTGGGTGCGCAGCAGGCCGCCGCGTCCGTCCGGGGTGAGCGTCCAGCACTGAGCGTCTTTGCGCACCACTTCCGGGTAGACGGAGAAGGTATCCACGTCGATGTGGGTCATGACGGTGTCGAGGTGCATGCAGGAGCGGTGTTTTGGCAGCTCAACGGCGATCACGCGCTCGGCCTGGCGGTGTTTGAACAGGCTGTTGGCGAGGAACTCCACGCCCTGCGGCGTCGTGCGTTCGGACATGCCGATCAATACCGCGCCGCGGCCAATCACTAATACGTCACCGCCTTCTAAGGTGGCGTGGTCGTAATTAATATTCTCGTCGCCGAAATACTTAATAAAATCGCCGTCGGCGAACGCCGGGTGCCAGCGATATATTGCCCGCAGGTTATTGGTTTCGCGCTGACGGGCCGGTTTGGCCATTGGGTTAATAGAGACGCCGTTATAGATCCAGCAGGAGGTATCGCGGGTAAATAAATGGTTCGGCAGCGGCTTCATAATAAAATCATTCGCCGTGTGGGTATCCACCACCATATTTTTAATGGCCGCCGGAATTTCGCCGTAGGTTAATCCGCCGCTTAATCTGCGCGCCAGTTCACGGTGTGGCATATCCGCCAGCCAGCCGCGAACGTCGCCGGCAAAGGTGGGGCCGAGGCGGTAGTCGGAGATTTGCGTCTCCAGCAGCCAGGCTTTCGCCTCTGCAATATCAAGGGTTTGTGTCAGAAGGTCGGTCAACAGCAGGACTTCCACACCCTGCTCGCGCAGCGTGTTTGCGAAGATGTCATGCTCCTCACCCGCCCGCTCAACCGAGAGCACGTCATCGAAAAGGAGCTCCTGACAGTTTGATGGCGTGAGACGCTTCAGACTTAAATTAGGGCGGTGCAGCATAACGCTACGCAATTGACCAATTTCAGAACCGACGTAATGCTTTTCCATAATTATTCCTTTAACTGTTTTTCAGAATAAAAAGGGCATGCGCCATGTAACGCATTTAATTTCATGGCGACTAAGCTCAATTGATTTCGTAATTCATACTAGGCAGTTAAATAATCCGTATTGTGATATTGCTCACGCGAAAATGGATATTATGCGGTTTGTTTTCATTAGCATGATTCGCATCAGATAATGATTAATTTCATATTGTTGAGGGGTGAATAGCTAAGCAGGATCCGGTGGCATTATTTGAGGTTGTTATTATTTTGTAGATTTTAATCTTTTGACATATATTTTTATGTGACTGATTTTAAACGATAAGAGTCATGGGTGAGAATGGCTATGCAATTAACGTAATTAACTATTTTTGACTTAAGAAAAATCAATAAATAATTATGGTTTTTTAGAGCAAATTATCAAAACAGCAAAGTGTGAGGCGGCAACAGGTTTTGTTAATTAGATAGCATGATCAAGAGGTTAGAGCAGCCGTGCGATAAGCGCCGATCGAGGTTATGCATAACCCCTGCATAAATGCCCGGGCAGGATTAACAGTGAATTAACACCTTTCCCGATAAACATGCGCTCGCGCAAACCTCGTCCAAAAAGGGCTGGTATGGCAGCCGGGATTCTCGTATAAAAGATAAAAATGAAACATTGTTTTATATTGAGGGTTGAAACATGATTATCGGCAACATTCACCATCTGCAGTCCTGGCTGCCTGACGATCTGCGTCAGGCCATTGAGCACGTCAAAGCCCACGTCACCGACGCCACGCCGCTCGGGAAACACGACATCAACGGCAACAGCCTGTTTTATCTGGTCTCTGAAGATACAACCCAGCCGTTCGCCGAGCGTCGCGCCGAGTACCACGCGCGCTATCTGGATATTCAGATTGTGATGAAGGGTCAGGAAGGGATGACCTTCAGCACCCTGCCGCCCGGCACGCCGGACACCGACTGGCTGGCGGACAAAGACATCGCGTTCCTGCCGGAAGGCGAGCAGGAGAAAACCGTGGTGCTGAGCGAAGGGGATTTTGTGGTGTTCTGGCCGGGTGAGGTGCACAAGCCGCTGTGCGCGGTGGGGGCGCCTGCTAAGGTCAGGAAAGTGGTGGTGAAGATGCTGGTAGAGTAACCCTTACCCCTCACCCTAACCCTCTCCCCAAAGGGGAGAGGGGACTGCACCGAGCCATCTTTTCCCCCTCGCCCCTTTGGGGAGAGGGCCGGGGTGAGGGGCAATATGTGATCCAGCTTAAATTTCCCGCACTCCTTCTTCATCTCTCATTTACCTGCGCTTTTCCTGCGTCATAGTATGATCGTTAAATTAATGAACGCTGTTCTATAATGTAGAACAAAATGATTCAGCAAGGAGATCTCATGCCGCAGTCCGCGTTGTTTACGGGAATCATTCCCCCTGTCTCCACCATCTTTACCGCCGACGGCCAGCTAGATAAGCAGGGCACCGCCGCGCTGATCGACGATCTGATCAAAGCAGGCGTTGACGGCCTGTTCTTCCTAGGCAGCGGCGGCGAGTTCTCCCAGCTCGGCGCCGAAGAGCGTAAAACCATTGCCCAGTTTGCGATCGATCATGTCGATCGTCGCGTACCGGTCCTGATCGGCACCGGCGGCACCAACGCCCGGGAAACCATTGCGCTCAGCCAGCACGCGCAGCAGGCGGGGGCGGACGGCATCGTGGTGATCAACCCCTACTACTGGAAAGTGTCGGAAGCGAACCTGATCCGCTATTTCGAGCAGGTGGCCGACAGCGTCACGCTGCCGGTGATGCTCTATAACTTCCCGGCGCTGACCGGGCAGGATCTGACCCCGGCGCTGGTGAAAACCCTGGCCGACTCGCGCAGCAACATCGTCGGCATCAAAGACACCATCGACTCCGTCGCCCACCTGCGCAGCATGATCCACACCGTCAAAGCCGCTCACCCGCACTTCACCGTGCTCTGCGGCTACGACGATCATCTGTTTAATACCCTGCTGCTCGGCGGTGACGGGGCGATCTCGGCGAGCGGCAACTTTGCTCCGCAGGTGTCGGTGAATCTTCTGAAAGCCTGGCGGGATAAAGACGTGGCGAAAGCGGCTGAGTATCATCAGACCCTGCTGCAAATCCCGCAGATGTATCAGCTGGATACGCCGTTCGTGAACGTGATTAAAGAGGCGATTGTGCTCTGCGGCCGCCCGATCTCCACGCACGTGCTGCCGCCCGCGTCACCACTGGACGCGCCGCGCAAGGCACAGCTGAAAACCCTGCTGCAACAGCTCAAGCTCTGCTGAGCCGGACGATAACCATGACCATCGAGAAGATTTTCACCCCACAGGACGATGCGTTTTATGCGGTGATCACCCACGCGGCGGGGCCGCAGGGCGCGCTGCCGCTGACCCCGCAGATGCTGATGGAATCCCCCAGCGGCAACCTGTTCGGCATGACGCAGAACGCCGGGATGGGCTGGGACGCCAACAAGCTGACCGGCAAAGAGGTGCTGATTATCGGCACCCAGGGCGGCATCCGCGCCGGGGACGGACGCCCGGTCGCGCTGGGCTACCACACCGGCCACTGGGAGATCGGCATGCAGATGCAGGCAGCGGCGAAGGAGATCACCCGCAACGGCGGGATCCCGTTTGCGGCCTTCGTCAGCGATCCCTGCGACGGCCGTTCTCAGGGCACGCACGGCATGTTCGACTCCCTGCCGTACCGCAACGACGCGGCAAT
>NZ_QPFW01000108.1:0-6416 GCF_008122455.1 Enterobacter sp. C6 | reverse complement strand
TGATCCCCGGCCAGCTGATGGCGGCAGCCTCACCGTTTGCCTATGCATGGCTGAATAAAACGCTGGGGATCGCGGGTACAATGTGGGTTTCAACGGGGCTGACGCTGGTGATTGCCGGGCTGGCGATAGCCATTGTGCGCCGTCCCGGAAGGCAAAGTGTATCGCACTGTATCCCGCGGGCCACGGTGACGAACGAGTACAAAACGCCCCCTCCGGCAAATATCTCCGATACATAAAAATGGTTTTCTTTCCCTGTCGCCATTGAGAACCGATGAGGAGAGAGACCGATGATCCGTCGTTATGCACTTATCCCCCTGCTTGTCCTGGCATCTGTAGCCCATGCCCAGGCCACACCGCTGGACAACCTGAGCGCCGCGGACGTTAACGGCCCCGCCGCCGTTGCGCCGCTGGCGCAGCCGCAGCCGCCCGCAAAGCTGATAGTCGATCCGCCGCTTGCCGGGCCGCTGAGCAAAGGCGCGGTGTTTATTCAGTACCGCGCCGAAAACCTGCGCATCGAGCCGGTGTTCGGGCCCGACGCGCTCAAGGTCACCCCGCGCATCGGGCACATTCACGTGGTGGTGGATGACGCGCCGTGGCACTGGGCTGACGCCAGCGGAGAGCCGGTGATCCTGGTGGGGCTGCCCGCAGGGAAACACAAGGTGACCATTATTCTGGCCGGCCCGACGCATAAGCCGCTCGATCACAAAACCCTTGAATTCACCGTACCGCCCCACGCGGCGGTCCACCATTTTTAAGGAATCTGAAAATGAAAGCACTGTCTGTACTGACGGCAGGCCTGCTGGCGCTTTCCGCCAGCGCCTTTGCACAGAGCAAAACCAGCGTCGTGCTGGTACACGGCGCATTTGCCGACGGCAGCAGCTGGAATAAGGTCATTACCCTGTTGCAGAAACAGCACGCAGAGGTCATTGCCGTCCAGCTACCGCTCACGTCGCTAAAAGATGACGTTGCCGCCACGCGACGAGCCATCGAGCGCGCCCAGGGCGATGTCGTACTGGTGGGTCACTCCTGGGGCGGCACCGTTATTAGCGAAGCAGGCAACAATGCGCGAGTAAAATCACTGGTGTATGTGGCGGCGTTCGCGCCGGATTCCGGTCAGTCGACGGCGGATCTGGCAGAAAGATTCCCTGCGCCGCCGGGCAGCGCGGGCATTGCCAAAACGGCGGACGGCTATTTATATCTGCCAACGGACGCCGTCAGGAAGGATTTCGCGCCGGATGTGACGCCAGACATTCAAAACACGATTGCAGCGACGCAGGGGCCGATTAAGGCCGAGGCGTTTGGTGAAAAGGTCGCCCATGCGGCGTGGCATGATAAACCGAGCTGGTTTGTGGTCAGCAAGAATGACCGAATGATCAACCCCGATCTTGAACGGGCGATGGCGAAGACGATCCATGCGAAAACCGCAGAGGTGGCAGCGAGCCACGTGTCGATGGTCAGCCAGCCGCAGATCGTTGCCCGGACGATTGAGCAGGCGATCAGGAGCAATTAACAACAGCGGCGGCTTATTCAACTTTCTGCACTTCCGTATCCCCAGGCAGCAGCGCAGTGCCGTCCTGCGCTGCTGGCGCCATAAAGGGAACCGGCTTGCCCGTCCGCCTGTCGACCAACAGCGAGTGGCGCTCGCCCTGCGCAAACAGATGCTGTTCTCCCCACTGACGCAGCGCCACGACCACGGGGAAAAGGCTCTCACCTTTGTCGGTCAGGACATATTCCTGATACGCCGTACCGTCAGATGCCCCCTGTAACGTCAGGATGTCCGCATCTACAAGCTTGCGAAGCCGGTCAGAAAGGATGTTGCGCGCCACCCCGAGGCTACGCTGAAAATCCCCGAAGCGCGTCATGCCGTCAAACGCATTGCGCACGATAAGCAGCGACCAGCGATCCCCGATCGCCTCGACGCTGCGGGCAACGGGACAATATTCCGCTTTAACCGTCTTTTGGGACATCTCGTATTTTCCTCGCAAAGGCCACCCCGCAACCAGTTGCATTTTAAAACCACATAGCCTAGCATTCAACCAGTTTCATTTTAAAACCAGATTATCTCAGGCGAGGAATGTTAAACATGTCAGTGACATCAGCTCCTCTTTCAGCCGACATGCCACGCAGCATGGTCTGGCTGTTCGCCACTGCCAGCGGCTTAAGCGTGGCAAATGTCTATTACGCCCAGCCTTTGCTTGACGCGCTGGCGAACGATTTCGGCATCAGCCATGCGGCCGTGGGTGGCGTGGTGACCGCGACACAAATTGGCTGCGCGCTGGCTCTTTTGCTTGTGGTTCCTCTGGGTGACAAAGTGGATCGTCGAGGGCTGATGGCAATACAGCTGATTGCTCTGGTGGTTGCGCTGATTTCCGTCAGCCTGGCACAGTCCCCCTCGGCGCTGCTTTTCGGTATGCTTGCGACCGGTATGCTGGGTACGGCCATGACACAGGGGCTGATTGCCTACGCCGCCAGCGCCGCGTCGCCGCATGAACAAGGCCGCGTTGTCGGCGCAGCGCAGGGCGGCGTGTTCATGGGTCTGCTGCTCGCGCGCGTCTTTGCTGGCGGCATCAGCGATATCGCGGGCTGGCGCGGGGTTTATCTGTGTGCCGCCGCGCTGATGCTCATCATTGCGTTACCGCTGTGGTGGAGGCTCCCCACTCTGCCAGCCGTCACTGCCACGATGAGCTACCCGCGGCTGATTGGCTCAATGCTTACACTGTTGCGGCAGGAAAAAGTGCTGCAGATACGCGGCGTGCTGGCGCTGCTGATGTTTGCATCGTTCAACATTTTCTGGAGCGCGCTGGTGCTGCCGCTGAGCGCTCCGCCCTTTAGCTTCTCGCATACCGTGATTGGCGCGTTTGGACTGGCAGGCGCAGTGGGGGCGCTGGCGGCTGGCCGGGCAGGACGCTGGGCCGATCGGGGATATGCCCAACGCACCAGCGCTGCGGCGCTGGTGATGCTGCTGTTGGCATGGTGGCCGTTGTCGCTGATGGACCGTTCACTCGGGATCATGCTTATCGGCATCATACTGCTCGATTTGGGGGGACAGGCGCTGCACGTCACCAACCAGAGCATGATCTTTCGCATCCGTCCCGAGGCGCACAGCCGGCTGGTCGGGCTTTACATGCTGTTTTATGCCGTCGGCAGCGGGCTCGGCGCACTCGGCACGACGATGACGTATGCCTTTGCCGGCTGGCCGGGCGTCTGCCTGCTTGGCGCCTCGGTCAGCCTGCTGGCGCTGGTGTTCTGGTGGCTAACCCGCGTTAGCTACCACCATCCGCGGGATAATCCCGATTAATCCACGCGTGGTCCTCCTCCCAGGTGAACATCCATTTGCGCACCGGCCCCGCCATCATATTGAGGTAGTAGCTGTCATACCCGGCCATCGTCGCTACCGGATGGTAGCCCTTCGGCACCATGACCACGTCACGGTTATAGACCGCCATACACTCATCCAGCGCTCTGTCGTCGGTGTAGACGCGCTGCATGCAGAACCCCTGCTCCGGGTTGAGGCGATGGTAGTAGGTCTCCTCCAGATACGTCTCCTGAGGCGGGTTATCCGTGTCGTGTTTGTGGCTCGGATACGAGCTGGTACAGCCCTCGTTGGTCCACACCTCCACCACCAGCAGGCTGTCGGCGGGCCTGTCTTCCGGCAAAATGTTATGCACATAGCGCTGGTTGTGCCCCTTACCGCGCGCTTCGCCGGCGATATCCTGCGGGGCAATCAGCCGTGTCGGATGCGTGCCCTTGCCCGGCGCGGCGCAGACCGCCAGCTCCAGCGTCGTCAGCGCCTTCACCTGCACCGTCTCCTGCGGGGTGACGTACACCGCCCACGGCTTGATGCGCTCGAACGGGCTCATCCGCTCGCCGATGTCGTCAAACTGCGCGGAAGGCGTGCTGATGGAGGCGCGTCCGGCGACCAGCACCAGACAGCGCTCTTCGCGCACGGCGGGCAGCGTCAGCGTCTGCCCCTCCTGCAGTTCATACGCCTCAAAGCCGACGTATCCCCACCCTGCGCTCTCCGGCGTGACGGACTGGGTGCGCCCCTCCGCGTTCGGCTGTTGCCAGCGTGATAACAGACGTGACATGTCACCTCCTTAAATCAGTCCGGCGTCGCGCGCCAGGCGGTTCAGGTTGTTATATCCCAGACGGGCGTAGGTCAGCGGATGGGCGATGGCCGGATCCTGCTCGGCCTCGACCACCAGCCAGCCGTGATAGTCCTGCGCCTTCAGCAGCCGCATAATCGGCGGATAATCGACGCAGCCGTCGCCCGGCACGGTAAAGACGCCGCTCAGCACCGCGTCGAGGAAGCTGGTTTTACGGTTTTTCACGTCCGCCAGCACGTCGGCGCGCACGTCTTTACAGTGAACGTGGTTGATGCGCGACGCCCAGCGCTGCGCCACCGCCAGCGGATCGGCCCCGGCAAAGGTCAGATGGCCGGTATCAAGCAGTAGCCCCACCGCGTCGCCGGTGTGGGTCATCAGGTTGTCCACGTCGTCGGCGGACTCAATCACCGTGCCCATATGGTGATGGTAGGCAATCTGGACTCCCTGCTGCTGGGTGTAGCGGGCAAATTCGGTGAGCTTCTCGCCGTACTCTTTCCAGCGCGCCTGCGGGAAGCGCGGGCGCAGGTGCACCGGGGTCTGCTGCTCGCCGTGAATGCAGCCGCTCACTTCCGCAAAGACCAGCACCTTCGCCCCCAGCTCGCGCAGCAGCGTCAGGTGGGACTGCACGGCGGCGATCTCCTCCTCCACGCTGCGCTCCAGCAGGCGGCCGGAATACCAGCCGGAGACCAGCTGCAGGTCGTGGCGCTGCAGGATGGGGCCAAGCAGGCGCGCTTCGCGCGGGAACTTATTGCCCAGCTCGAAACCGGCGAAACCGGCCTCTTTCCCTTCGCTCAGGCAGGTCTCCAGCGACGTTTCCGCGCCGAGAGAAGGCAGATCGTCATTCGTCCACGTCAGCGGGTTAATGCCCAGTTGTACACTCATTGTCGTCTCCATTATGCGTGTCCGCGCTCGCGCCACCAGGCGATAAGCTGCAGGTAGTTGTCCCGGATGCGCGCCACCAGCTGCGCATCGTCAATATCGTGCTTCAGCCACGCGCGAGAGGCATCGCCAAACAGCGTGCGCCCCACGGCGAAGCCTTTCACCAGCGTCTGCCCCGCTGCCGCTTTAAAGTCGGCGCGCAGCTGTTCCGCCGGGGCGTCCAGACCGAGGATCACCACCCCGCGGCAGTGCGGGTCCCGGCGTTCGATAATCTCGCTCAGCGCCGTCCAGCCGTCGGCGGAGAGCGGCGGTAGCTTCCACCAGTCCGGGTAAATGCCGAGGTTGTAAAAGCGGGAGATGGCGCGCAGGTAGAGCTCGTCGCTGCGCGGCATGCTTGCGGGCAGGATCACCTCCAGCAGCAGCTCGTGCCCGGACTGGCAGCAGGCGTGATACACCTCGGCAATTTTCTGCTCCTGCTCCAGGCGCAGGCCGTGGGCGTCTTCCGGATGGAAAAAGACCAGGCACTTCACCACATGCTCCTGCGGCCAGCTGATGAGCTGGGTGCCGATGTTGCCGTGCTCCATCTCCAGCGGACGCGAGCCCGGCAGCTCGATGGGGCGGCCAATCCACCACCCTTCCCCGGTGATCGCGTTCAGCGCGTCCTGACCAAAGGTGCCGTCGCACAGCAGACCGGCTTTACCCTCCAGCCCGGCACGGCTCGCCGCCTCGCGGCTGGCCTGCAGGATCAGCTGCTTCAGCGCCGGAATGCGCTTAAGCGACGCGCCGCACTGCAGCGCCATATCCTCAAGCTGGCTGCGGTGGTCGAAGGCCATCACGCACAGCTCCGGCCACTCGCGGCGGCGGGTGGTCACCCGGTGGAGGTGGTTAAGACGCGGGTCGAGATCCGGGCGCGGCACGTTCGCAGCGCGGGAGAGATAGTCATCCAGCTCGATTTTGCTCGGCATGGCCGGGGCGCAGCCGTGGCGCGAGACCACCAGCGCGCCGCAGGCGTTGGCGTAGCGGCACGCCTGCTCCCAGCCCTCGTCGTTCAGGTAGCCGCGCAGCAGGCCGGACATAAACGCGTCCCCCGCCCCGAGGACGTTCAGCACCTCCACGCGCACGCCGGTCACCGTCAGGCCGTCGTCCAGCCGGGGCGGAATGGCGTCGGTGTAGACCGAGCAGCCGAGCGCACCGCGTTTGCAGACCAGCGTAGCTTCACTGACTGAGCGCACCTGCCCCAGCGCCTGCAGGGTCTCCGTGCTGCCGCCCGCAATGTGAAACTCCTCTTCGGTGCCGACAATGACGTCGAAGAGGTGCAGCACCTCCTGCAGCTCGCGGGTGACCTTATCGGCGGCGATAAAGCGCGTTTCACCGTCGCCTAAGGAGGTCAGCCCCCACAGCACCGGACGGTAGTCGATGTCCAGCACCGTG
>NZ_QPFW01000107.1:0-6288 GCF_008122455.1 Enterobacter sp. C6 | reverse complement strand
TGGGACAACGGCGGGTACTTTTCGGGCGGGATTGGGTTTTGTGATCTGTGCGGCTTTTCGGCGGGTAGCGCTGCGCTTACCCGCCCTACGAACCGTGATGCGTTCAGGAAACCGGTACTTTCTGCGCCCGATACGCGCTGGGCGAGCACCCCACTAAGCGGTTAAAAAAGCGGGCGAAATAGGCCGGATCTTTGAACCCCAGCTGCCAGGCAATCTCGCTGACGGTGCTGTCGGAGAAGAGCAGCAAGCGCCTGGCCTCCCGCAGCTGGCGGTCGAAGATCAGGCGTTTTGGCGGGCGGTTGGCGAAGCGGCGACAGATATCGGTCAGGCGGGATTCGGTCAGGTGCAGCTCGCTGGCGTATTCCGGCACCGTCCAGTGCTGGTGGTAGTGGGTGTCGATCAGCTGGGTAAAGCGCTGGAACAGCTTCAGCTCGCCGCGCATGCCGCCTGAGGCGTGGTCGTCGAGCTTCGCGTTGCGCAGCAGCAGGGTAAACACCGCCTGCGCCAGCAGGACCAGGGTATGCTCGCGCCCGGGCAGCTGCTCCGTGGATTCCCGGGCAATCAGCTGCCAGTAGTGCTTCAGCGCCGCCAGCTCGTCCGGCCTGTCGGAAAGCGAAAGGCAGATCCCCGGCAGGCCGAACGCCTCCCGCGTGCCGGGGTAAAGCACCTCCAGCAGCGGCCAGATCAGATCCTCGCGCACCGTCAGCACGTGCCCATCGCTGTCGGATTCGGTGATAAACGCGTGCGGTACCGACGGCGGCGTGAGGACGAACAGCGGGGCCTGCACCGAGTAGCGGTGATCGTCGAGCTGGAGCTCAATCTGCCCGGTATCGAGAAAGTGCATCTGAAAATACTGGTCGTGACGATGCGCCTGCATGTCGCGGCCAAAAAAGGCCGCCATGCGGGCGAACGACTGGTAGTGCACATCGTCGGTGCCCAGACTTTCGTCGTACTCCTTGCTGATATCAATGTTGGCGATAGGGCTCTGGCACATGACCGTTCCTCTGTTGATCCCGCTGCGTCATCGGAATGCGCGTCAGCACCAGCGCGCCGACCACCAGCAGCCCGGCCACGAACCACAGCCCGGAGCTGAAGCTGCCGGTCGCGTCGCGCAGGATCCCAATCAGCAATGGGCTGACGGCGGATCCGACGTTGCCGATGGCGTTGATCACCGCCAGCGCCACCGCGCGGGACTGCAGGCTAATAACCCGATCCGGCGTGGTCCAGAATATCGCCATGGCGGTAAACGATCCGGTTGAGGCCATGATGATGCCAAGCAGTTGGATCAGGCTGTGATCCGTCGCGGAGGCCAGCATCCATCCCGCCGCGGCGAACAGGTACGGCAGGATGGTGTGCTTTTTTCGCTCTTTCAGCCTGTCGGAACGGCGGCTCCACCAGATCATCCCGAGGATGGTGCAGAACTGCGGGATCGCCGCCAGCAGGCCGATGACGATATTGCTGCTGCCCGTGTTGAAGCTTTGCAGGATCTGCGGCGTCCAGATGTTGATCGCACTCAGCGTATTGGTCAGGCAGAAGTAGGCCAGCGTGTAGAGCAGCACCGCCGGGGTCAGCACCTCGCGCAGCGTCGAACGCGGCGTGACGGATTGGGCAATCGCGACCTCCTGCTCGCGGGCGATCATCGTTTTGAGCGCCTGCTTTTCGTCGTCATCCAGCCAGGTGGCCTGATCCGGCGTGTCGTTGAGGTAAAACCAGGTCACCACGCCGAGCACCACCGACGGCAGCCCTTCCAGCAGGAACAGCCACTGCCAGCCCTTGAGGTTCCACAGTCCGTCCATCGCCAGAATGTACCCGGAGAGGATCGAGCCGAGCATCATGGTGACCGGCATAGCAATCATAAACAGCGCGTTGGCGCGGGCGCGGTGATAGGCCGGGAACCACCAGGTGAGATAGACCAGAATACCCGGCAGGAAGCCGGCTTCGGCAATGCCCACCAGCATGCGCAGGACGTAGAGCGTTTCAGGGCTGGTGGCGAACATCGTGCAGGTGGAGGCGATGCCCCACACCACCATGATCCCGGCGATCCAGCGTCGCGCGCCGATCTTCGCCAGCATGATGTTGCTCGGGATGCCGCACAGCACGTAGGTGACGTAAAACAGCGTCGCGGCCAGACCAAACATGGTTGACGTGAGGCCCAGATCTTTACCCATCGTCAGCCCGGCGAAGCCGATGTTGATGCGATCGAGAAACGAGAAGACAAACAGGATAAAGAGAAAGACGATCAGACGCCGGAACAGCTTGTGAATGACGCGGTGTTCAACAGCTTTATTATCATGAGTTTGCAGGGTAGAGGTCGTCATGGTGCGCTCCAGATCTTACGTTTAGTAGACGGATTTATTGTTATTAACTGACGTAACCGGTTGTTCGATAAAACGTGCCGCCAGCGCTTCCGCGCCGCGGGCGAGCAGGGTGGTGTCGACGCCGACGGCGACAAACAGCGCGCCGAGTTCGAGGTAGCGTTTAGCCAGCTGCTCGTTCGCCATCAGGATGCCGGGGGCCTTACCGGCAGCGCGTATCTGCGCGATCGCCTGCTCGATGGCGGCCTGCACTTCAGGGTGCTGCGGATTGCCGGCAAAGCCCATGTCGGCGCTCAGATCCGCCGGGCCGATAAACACGCCGTCGACGCCTTCCACGTCCAGGATCTGCGGCAGGTTTTTCAGCGCCTCGCGGGTTTCAATCTGCACCAGCACGCACATGGCGTCGTTGGCCTGCTGCAGGTAGTCCGGGATGCGGTTCCAGCGCGACGCCCGCGCCAGGGCGCTGCCGACGCCGCGAATGCCCGCAGGCGGGTAGCGGGTGGCACGTACCGCCAGCCGCGCTTCGTCGGCGTTTTGCACCATCGGTACCAGCAGGGTTTGCGCACCCACGTCCAGCAGCTGTTTGATTTGCACCGGGTCGTTCCACGACGGGCGCACCACCGGCTGGCTGGGATAAGGGGCGATAGCCTGCAGCTGGGTCAAGACAGTCTGCACGCTGTTCGGCGCGTGCTCGCCGTCGATCAGCAGCCAGTCGAAGCCAGCCCCCGCCAGCAGCTCGGCGCTGTAGCTGCTGGTCAGCCCCAGCCATAACCCAATTTGCGGACGGCCTGCTTTCAGCGCCGCTTTAAATGCGTTTTGCATCGTGCTCTCCTAGACAAAGCGGCAGCTGATGGAGCCCATGTTGCCGTAGTCGACGTGGAAGGTGTCGCCTCTGCTGGCGGGCACCGGGCGGGTAAACGAGCCGCCGAGAATGATCTGGCCAGGCTCAAGCTGCACGTCGTACGGCGCAAGCTTGTTGGCCAGCCACGCCACGCCGTTGGCCGGGTGGTTCAGGACGCCTGCGGCCACGCCGGTCTCTTCGATCACGCCGTTGCGGTAGAGCAGGGCGGAGATCCAGCGCAGGTCCAGCTCGTCGGGCTTAATCGGACGGCCGCCGAGGATCACGCCCGCGTTGGCGGCGTTATCGGAGATGGTGTCGAACACCTTGCGCGGACGCTGGGTCTCCGGGTCGACGTTGTGGCAGCGGGCGTCGATCAGCTCCAGCGCGGGGATGACGTAATCCGTGGCGTTGTAGACGTCGAAGATCGTGCAATTCGGGCCGCGCAGCGGTTTTGCCAGTACGAAGGCCAGCTCCACTTCAATGCGCGGGACGATGAAGCGATCGACGGGAATGTCGCTGCCGTCATGGAAGAACATGTCGTCCAGCAGCGCGCCGTAGTCCGGCTCGCTGATTTGCGAGCTGGCCTGCATCGCTTTGGAGGTGAGGCCGATCTTGTGGCCCTTCAGCACGCGGCCTTCGGCGATCTTCAGGCTCACCCATTCGCGCTGAACGGCGTAGGCGTCGTCGATGGTGATCTCCGGGTAGTCCAGCGAGATCGCGCGGATCTGCTCCCGGGATTGTTCCGCCTGGTGCAGACGATGGGCGATCAGGGTATGGGTATGTTTGTCTAGCATGGCGATATCCTGTTGTTGCCGGGTGGCGCTGCGCTTACCCGGCCTACGATGTACGGTACAAGCGGTGTGGGTCCGCTACTTAAACAACGCGTGCACGTTGTTTTGTTTGTAATTAAGCGTCGGGTGCAGTTCGTCGAGCTCAAACGACAGCGCCAGGTAGCGGCTCGCCATCAGTTCCGCAAAGTGCGCTTTGATCAGCCCAAATAGCATCTCCCCCACGGCTTCCCGGCTCTCCAGGCTGCGCCCCGCGCCAATCTTCAGCGTCATATGGACAAAGGCGTAATCGTGCTTGCCGTCGGCCATCTGCCAGGTGTCCAGCCAGTGGGCGCGGCTGCGGATACCGCCGAGCGGGAAGATGCCCGTGGCGGCGAGCGCCTCGTTCACTTTGGCGAACAGCCCCGGCAGGTCGGCCTGCTGGCGGATGTTGTCGGTACATTCAGCAATAAAGTGCGGCATGGTGGCTCCTTACGCGGGCAGGGGGAAAACGGCGTTGACCTGGCCGGTGCCGGAGCTGGCGAACAGCTCGGTGAGAAACTCCACCTTGCCGTCGTATTTGTCCCAGCCGAGCATGCCCAGCAGCATCACCGTGTCGTGCATGTTGCCCTCGCCGTAGCAGTAGTCGGCGTACTCCGGCAGCATGCTGCAAAACTCCTTAAATTGACCCTCGCGCCACAGCTTCACCACGCGCTCGTCCATCTGGCGGTCGAACTCGCGGGTATAGCTGTTCATCCCTTCTTCCGCGCGCTGGTCGTCGATAAAGCGGTGCGACAGCGAGCCGCTGGCGAGGACCGCCACGGTGCCGTCGTATTTTTCGATGGCGCTGACGATGGCTTCGCCCAGCCTGCGGCTGTCGGCGAAGTCGTGAACCGTGCAGAACGCCGAGATGGAGATCACTTTGAAGTGCTTATCCGCGTTCATGTAGCGCATCGGCACCAGCGTGCCGTACTCGAGCTTCAGGCTCGGGATGTTGTGCGCTTTGGCACGCACGCCGAGCTTCACCGCCTCGTCGGCAATCAGCTGGCCGAGTGCCGGGTTGCCGTCGTAGTCGTAGGTCATGTCGCGGATAAAGTGCGGCAGCTCGTTGCTGGTGTAGACGCCTGAAAAATGGTCCGCACAGTTGATGTGGTAGGCGCTATTCACCAGCCAGTGGGTATCGAACACGATGATGGTGTCCACGCCCAGCTCCCGGCAGCGCTTGCTGATCTCTTTGTGTCCATCGATGGCCGACTGGCGGCAGCCGTGGTTTTTGCCCGGCAGCTCGGAAAGGTACATCGACGGCACGTGGGTGATTTTCGCTGCTAACGCTAATTTACCCATTTTCAGATCCCCCACTTTGGAATCGGATGGTCGCCCATGGAGATGCAGACGTTCTTCATCTCCGCGAACACTTCGAAGCTGTACTCGCCCCCCTCGCGGCCGGTGCCGGAGGCCTTCACGCCGCCAAACGGCTGGCGCAGATCGCGCACGTTCTGAGTGTTGACGAACACCATGCCTGCTTCGATATTGCGCGCCAGGCGCAGCACCTTGCTGACGTCCTGGGTCCAGATGTACGACGCCAGGCCGTACTCCACGTCGTTGGCCAGGCGCAGCCCTTCCGCTTCGTCCTTGAACGGCAGCAGGCAGGCCACCGGCCCGAAGATCTCCTCCTGCGCCACGCGCATGCGGTTATCAACGTCCGCCAGCACGGTCGGGCGCAGGAAGTTGCCGCCTTTCAGGTGTGCAGGCAGGTCGGTCGGTTTGTCCGGGCCGCCCGCCAGCAGGGTTGCGCCTTCCTCGATGCCGAGGCGGATATAGCCGGAGACTTTTTCCCAGTGCTGCTGGCTGATGAGCGCGCCAATCTGGGTGGTCGGATCGGTCGGGTCGCCCACGCGCAGGCGGTTGGCGCGCTCGGCAAAGCGCTTGACGAATTCCGGGTAGATGCTCTGCTGGATAAAGATGCGCGAGCCCGCGGTGCAGCGCTCACCGTTGATGGAGAAGATGGTGAACAGGGCGGCGTCCAGCGCGCGCTCGATGTCGGCATCCTCAAAAATCAGTACCGGGGATTTGCCGCCCAGCTCCATGGAGTATTTCTTCAGCCCGGCATTTTTCATGATGTTGCGCCCGGTGGCGGTGCCGCCGGTGAAGGAGACCGCGCGCACGTCGTGATGGCGCACCAGCGCGTCGCCTGCCGTCGCGCCGTAGCCCTGCACCACGTTCAGCACGCCCGCCGGAATCCCCGCTTCGAGGGCCAGCTCGCCCAGACGGTCGGCGGTCAGCGGGGAGAGCTCGGACATCTTCAGCACCGCGGTGTTGCCCAACGCCAGGCAGGGTGCGACCTTCCAGGTGGCGGTCATAAACG
>NZ_QPFW01000106.1:0-6158 GCF_008122455.1 Enterobacter sp. C6 | reverse complement strand
GGGCGAGGCGCAGGGATGCGCCGAGAGGGCGTGGCCTGCAGGGATGCAGGCTCATGCCCGACCCGATAGCCTGAAGGAATAAGTTGAGGGTACCGCGAAGCGGCGATTTACCGCCGGGAGCCCGGGTCGCCAGGGTGGTGGCGACTGAGCCACCCTGGCACGTTCACTGGTCATGTCGTTACAGAGTAGCAAGGAACATAAAGTGAACGGAATGACCACCACAGCCGTAGGTTCCCCCTCACCCCATCCCTCTCCCTCAAGGGAGAGGGGGTCGTCCGTGCAGCAGTTATTTTGAGGGGATCCCACACCCTACAGGGAGAAGGAATAAACAAAAAAAAAGCTCCCGATTGGGAGCTTTTTGCTGTTTACCTGGATTAATCGTCCAGGAAGCTACGCAGCACTTCAGAGCGGCTTGGGTGACGCAGCTTACGCAGCGCCTTCGCTTCGATCTGACGGATACGTTCACGGGTAACGTCGAACTGTTTACCCACTTCTTCCAGCGTGTGGTCGGTGTTCATATCAATACCGAAACGCATACGCAGGACTTTCGCTTCACGGGCGGTCAGGCCGGCCAGCACGTCGTGCGTTGCGGCACGCAGGCTCTCGGTGGTGGCAGAGTCCAGCGGCAGCTCGAGGGTGGTATCCTCGATGAAATCACCCAGATGCGAATCTTCATCATCACCGATTGGTGTTTCCATGGAGATTGGCTCTTTGGCGATCTTCAGCACTTTACGGATCTTGTCTTCCGGCATCAGCATGCGCTCGGCCAGCTCTTCCGGCGTCGGCTCGCGGCCCATCTCCTGCAGCATCTGGCGGGAAATACGGTTGAGCTTGTTGATGGTCTCAATCATATGCACCGGAATACGGATGGTGCGCGCCTGATCCGCGATAGAGCGGGTGATCGCCTGACGGATCCACCAGGTTGCGTAGGTGGAGAACTTGTAACCACGACGGTATTCAAACTTATCTACCGCTTTCATCAGACCGATGTTGCCTTCCTGAATCAGATCCAGGAACTGCAGACCACGGTTGGTGTATTTCTTAGCGATAGAGATAACCAGACGCAAGTTCGCTTCAACCATCTCTTTCTTCGCACGGCGGGCTTTCGCTTCACCGATGGACATACGACGGTTGATATCTTTAACCTGCTCGATGGTCAGGCCGGTCTCTTCTTCAATCTGATGCAGTTTCTGCAGGCCGCGATGCACATCGTCCTTCACGTCGTGCAGTTTTTCAGACCATGGCTTGTTCATCGCGATAGCCGCGTTGAACCAGGTTTCGCTGGTTTCGTTGCCGGTGAAGAGGGTGATGAAGTTCTTCTTCGGCATTTTGCACTGCTCAACACACAGCTTCATGATGATGCGTTCCTGGGTACGTACGCGATCCATCATCACGCGCATGCTGTTTACCAGGTAGTCGAACTGTTTTGGCACCAGGCGGAACTGTTTGAATACTTCAGACAGTTTCAGGATCTCTTCCTGTGCAGCAGCATGGCTGCGGCCTTTCGCTTTGATGGTGTCACGCGTCACTTCGTACTGGGTACGCAGCTCGGCAAACTTCTCACGCGCCAGCTCCGGGTCGATGCTGTTGTCATCGTCCGCGGTGTCGTCGTCGCTCTCTTCCTCATCTTCGTCTTCGTCATCATCCATCTCTTCCTGAGACAGTTCAGAACCGACGTGAGTGGCGGTAGGCGCCATATCTTCTTCAGCGTTCGGGTCGACAAAACCGGTGATCAGGTCAGACAGGCGCGCTTCTTCCGCTTCAACGCGATCGTACTGCTCCAGCAGATAGGTAATCGCTTCCGGGTACTCGGCAACAGAGCACTGAACCTGGTTGATCCCGTCTTCGATGCGTTTTGCGATGTCAATTTCGCCTTCGCGGGTCAACAGTTCAACGGTACCCATTTCGCGCATGTACATGCGGACCGGGTCAGTGGTACGCCCGATTTCAGATTCCACGCTGGACAGTACTTGTGCAGCAGCTTCTTCCGCATCTTCGTCAGTGTTGTTGGAGGTTTCAGCCAGCAACAGATCATCGGCATCCGGTGCTTCTTCCATCACCTGAATGCCCATGTCATTGATCATTTGGATGATGTCTTCGATTTGATCTGAATCGACGATATCTTCCGGCAGATGGTCATTGACCTCGGCATAGGTCAGATAGCCTTGCTCCTTACCACGTTGGACAAGAAGTTTCAGCTGTGACTGCGGGTTTTGCTCCATAAGACGGTATCCACACTTAATTCGTTTGATTGGTGTCGGCGATGGGGCTGCCAACCTTTAAAGCGAGGGCGTACTTATATTTTTGCCGCTGCCTCTCAGTGCGGCTGCCGGGGGCTTCCCGATCGATATTCGGCACTTAAGCCGTTAAATTTCTTTATTTCTTCGCCAGTTCCTGGTTAATCATCCAGAGCTCCCGGCGTTCTTCGCTGCTTAAACCGTGTGTGCGCTCGCGAGCTATCAACTCTTCCTGGCGCAGCTCAAGCATCGAATCAAACATATGGTTGAGTGAGTCGGTGAACGTTTTTTCTGCAATATCCTTATCTGCTATATCGTCCCACATCGACAATTTTTCAAGGGTAGCGGCCTCTTTTGTGCCGCGATAATGTTCTAAAAGTTGTCCGGTGGTCAGACCTGGCTGTGATAAACACGTGTTGACCAGTTCTGAAAATAAGCCAAGCCCGGGCAATTTTTCGTGGTTCAAACCCGCCAGCGACGGCACCTGTGGCGCCAGTTCGGGGTTTTGCACCAGTAACCCTATCAGTATACGCATGGTTGTGCGTTTTAGCTGAGGCGCGGGGCGAACCGCGCCGTTTTCAGCCTGTTTAGGCATTAAACGTTCAAGCTGGCTGTCATCCAGAATGCCGAGCTTGTTGCCTAACTCCTGACGCAGATAGATGCGCAGCGTTTCGCCGGGCACCTGACTGATTAACGGCAGCGCCAGCGTGCTGAGCTGCGCGCGCCCGTCAGGGGTACTCAAATCGACCTGCGGCATCAGGCTGTTAAACAAAAACGTGGAGAGCGGCTGAGCCTGCTCCATCCGCGCTTCAAACGCCGCTTTGCCCTCTTTACGCACTAGCGTATCCGGGTCTTCACCGTCGGGCAGAAACATAAAGCGTAGCTGACGCCCGTCGGTCATATAGGGTAGCGCGGTTTCCAGCGCGCGCCAGGCGGCATCGCGTCCTGCGCGGTCACCGTCGTAACAGCAAATCACGTTGTTGGTCACGCGGAACAGCAGTTGAATGTGATCCGCTGTCGTGGACGTTCCTAACGACGCAACCGCGTAGTTGATGTCGTACTGCGCCAGTGCCACGACGTCCATATAGCCTTCGACGACCAGAAGACGCGGAGGTTCCGCGTTATCCTGCTGCGCCTCATAAAGACCGTAAAGCTGGCGGCCTTTATGGAAAATATCGGTTTCCGGGGAGTTGAGGTACTTCGGCAGGGCATCACCCAGCACGCGACCACCAAAACCAATTACCCGGCCTCGCTTGTCGCGGATTGGGAACATCACCCGTTCGCGGAAGCGGTCGTAGCTTCGTCCCTGGTCGTTGGTGACCAGCATGCCTGCATCGATGAGAGACTTACGATCTTCGCTATTGCCGCCAAAACGCTTTAACACGTTGTCCCAGCCGGGCGGGGCGTAACCAATAGCGAAGCGCGCAATGACATCGTCGCTCAGTCCGCGCTTGTTCAGATACTGACGCGCAGGCTCAGCCGCAGAGTGCTTAAGAGACTGTTGGTAAAACGAATTCAGGCCATCCATCAGTTGATACAGCGTTTGCCGTTGATGGCGCTCGATCTGACTTGGCCCACTGCCTGCTTCATACGGCACTTCAAGGTTATGCATCGCCGCCAGCTCTTCGACGGTTTCAACGAACTCAAGCTTGTCGTAGTTCATCAAAAAATCAACGGCATTACCGTGTGCGCCACAGCCGAAGCAATGGTAGAACTGCTTTTCACCGTTTACGGTGAAGGAGGGGGTTTTTTCGTTATGGAACGGACAGCACGCATGGTAGTTCTTGCCCTGCTTTTTCAGCTTTACCCGCGCGTCGATGAGATCGACGATGTCGGTTCTGGCAAGCAGGTCATTGATGAAAACGCGTGGGATTCTTCCGGCCATATGCCCCAAAATTTTAAGCGACTTATAAACGAAAACAAGCCGCGCATTCCTTCCGGAAGCACGGCCTTACGACTATTACTCTGTCTGTCAATTGAGGGCTGAGGCCCTCAACCAATTAGTACAGACGAGTACGGCGTGCGTTTTCGCGAGCCAGTTTCTTCGCGTGACGTTTCACAGCGGAAGCTTTAGCGCGCTTACGTTCGGTCGTTGGTTTTTCATAAAACTCACGACGACGAACTTCAGCCAGAACACCTGCTTTCTCGCATGAACGTTTGAAGCGACGCAGTGCTACGTCGAACGGCTCGTTTTCACGTACTTTAATTACCGGCATGTAACTCTCACCTTTAATAAATTCGGTTTGCCGCTGGCATCAACGCCAGCTTATTTCAAAATGGTGCGGAATTTTACTGCAAATGCTGCTGCTTTGTAAAGCACCGATGCGATTTTGAAAGGGACTTTAATAAGGGTGAGGAGTATACACGAGCCTTCTTCCTGGGGCGAACAAAGTTTTACATCAACCCGCCCAGGCTCTACACTGCGCGGTATTGAAACGAGGTAAAACAAGTCATGCGTGTACTGGGTATTGAAACATCCTGCGATGAAACCGGCATCGCCATTTACGACGACGAAAAAGGGCTTCTGGCCAACCAACTGTATAGTCAGGTGAAATTGCACGCTGACTACGGCGGCGTCGTGCCTGAACTGGCCTCTCGTGACCACGTGCGTAAAACGGTTCCCCTGATTCAGGCGGCGCTGAAAGAAGCAGGATTAACGGCAAAAGAGATTGATGCAGTGGCGTATACCGCAGGCCCGGGCCTGGTCGGCGCGCTGCTGGTTGGCGCAACGGTTGGCCGTTCGCTGGCCTTCGCGTGGGATGTGCCGGCGATCCCGGTTCACCATATGGAAGGGCACCTTCTGGCGCCGATGCTGGAAGAGAATCCGCCTGAATTCCCGTTTGTGGCGCTGCTGGTCTCCGGCGGCCATACGCAGTTGATTAGCGTCACGGGCATTGGCAAGTACGAGCTGCTGGGCGAGTCGATCGACGATGCCGCCGGTGAAGCGTTCGACAAAACCGCCAAGCTGCTGGGACTCGATTACCCAGGCGGCCCGATGCTGTCCAAAATGGCGGCGCAGGGAACGGAAGGGCGCTTTGTCTTCCCGCGTCCGATGACCGACCGTCCGGGGCTGGACTTCAGCTTCTCCGGGCTGAAAACCTTCGCGGCCAACACGATCCGCAATAACGACGACAGCGATCAGACCCGCGCCGATATCGCCCGCGCGTTTGAAGACGCGGTGGTGGATACGCTGATGATCAAGTGCAAGCGCGCGCTGGATCAGACCGGCTTCAAGCGTCTGGTGATGGCGGGCGGCGTCAGCGCCAACCGCACGCTGCGCGCGAAGCTCGCCGAGATGATGCAAAAGCGTCGCGGAGAAGTGTTCTACGCGCGTCCGGAATTCTGCACCGATAACGGGGCGATGATCGCCTACGCGGGTATGGTGCGCCTGAACGCTGGCGCAACGTCTGACCTGAGCGTGTCCGTGCGTCCGCGCTGGCCGCTGGCGGAACTGCCTGAGGCGTGAGTTTTTTTGCCGGGCGGCACTTCGTTTGCCCGGCTTACGGTTTTGTAGGCCCGGTAAGCGCAGCGCCACCGGGCAACAAACCGCACTACACCCGCAGCATCCCTTTCTCTTCCAGAAACGCAATAATCGTCCCCAGGCCGTCACCCGCCTTCAGGTTGGTAAACGTCCACGGACGATCGCCGCGCATGCGGTTGGTATCGCGCTCCATCACCTCCAGCGAGGCGCCGACGTACGGCGCGAGATCGGTTTTGTTGATCACCAGAAAATCGGATTTGGTGATCCCCGGCCCGCCCTTGCGCGGGATTTTTTCCCCTTCGGCCACGTCGATCACGTAAATAGTCAAATCCGCCAGCTCCGGGCTGAACGTCGCGCTCAGGTTATCCCCGCCGCTTTCAACGAAGATCAGATCCAGGTTGCCGAACTTCTCGCTGAGCGCTTCCACCGCCGCCAGGTTC
>NZ_QPFW01000105.1:0-6098 GCF_008122455.1 Enterobacter sp. C6 | reverse complement strand
GCTGCGTTCCGCTTGCCACGGCGATGACCGTCGCGCCTGCTTGTGAGGCAAGCTGAACGGCCGCGAGCCCCACGCCCCCCGCCGCTGCCTGAATCAGGACGGTTTCTCCATGCCGGAGCATCCCTCGTGTGAAAAGGCAATGATGCGCGGTACCAAAAGAGATCGGTACCACCGCCGCGTCTGCTGCATCCACCCCGTCCGGTATAAGCCAGGTACGTTCCGCGAGCACGGCCCAACGTTCCGCATGCGATCCCTGCATGCTAAAAGCAGCCACTCTGTCTCCAACCTTACGACTACGGACTTTCGATCCGACAGCAACCACTGTGCCCGCGGCCGCGTAGCCGACGACCCATGAAGGGCCAGGCGGCGGAGTTGAGCGGCGGTTGATCAAATCTCCCCCTTCAATCGAGATAGCCTCGACAGAAATCAGGACGTCGTCAGGCCCTGCGACCGGATCCGGGACATCGATATATCGCAGGACGCCGGGAGCGCCTTCCACGTCATAAACCGCTGCTTTCATCAATTTACCTCTGTCTTATCATGACTCGTGGGCAGCCGGGCAATCACCTTAATCTCAAACTGGAATCCGTACAGCCACGTCACGCCGATCCCCGTCAACGTAGGGTAAGGCGCTTCCCCCCAATATTCTGGCAGGATACTCCAGATAGCGTCGAGGTTTGACTCGGGATCGACGACAAAGAGGGTCACGTCAACCACGTCACTGAACGTGCAGCCCGCAGCCGTCAGAACAGCATCAAGGTTATCGAATGCCAGCCGGACCTGCGCGTTGAGATCCTCTTCAGGCGAACCATCCTCCCGGCTACCCACCTGCCCCGAAACAAACAGGAAGCCGTTAGATTTGATGGCGGGTGAATACCGATTGCGCTCATAGAGCGCCTGGCGTCCGAAGGGAAAAACGGCTTCGCGTGTTGTCATGTCTGTACCTTTGCAATGGGGCGAAATCTGCCCGGTGAATATAAAGACACTTTACAGGCGCCACATCGGACGGATAAACAAGCGACTTTGTCCATCATTGTTTGTAATATCCAAACAATCGGCGAAAAGAGAGGACAAGGGATGGATCGTTTCGATGCGATGCGCGCCTTTGCTCGCGTGGTGGAGGCAGGCAGTTTCACAAAGGCTGCCCAGACGCTTCATATGAGCAAAACCACGGTGACGCAGCTTATTCAGCAGCTGGAAGCGCGCCTGCGCGTCAGGCTGCTCCATCGCACCACCCGCAGGCTCGGTGTGACTCCTGATGGCGCGGTCTACTACGAGCGCGTAATCCGTCTGCTGGCGGATATGGAGGATGCTGAAAACAGCCTCTCCAGTGCGACGATGACCCCCAGGGGACGCCTGCGGATAGATGTGCCCACTCCTCTTGCCCGCTTTGTTCTGGTGCCCGCGCTACCGGCTTTTCATGCACGCTACCCTGATATCCAGTTCGACATGGGCGTGAGCGACCGGGTGGTGGATCTGATCGGCGACAACGTGGATTGCGTCCTGCGCGGTGGCGAAATCAACGACCAGTCCCTGATCGCACGCCATGTCGGCGATTTGCAAATCGGTGTTTACGTCGCACCGAGTTATGTGGAACGCCTCGGCGCCCCTGCGCATCCGCGTGAGCTGGAAAACACCGACCATCACATAGTGGGATTCTTGTCCTCACGCACCGGTAAGATTGATCCTCTGGTACTGCACGGTGAGAATGAACATATTGAAATCAAGGGCAGCTATGTACTTGCCGTGGATGATGGCAATGCTTACCTCGAAGCTGGATTAGCCGGGTTAGGCGTGATTGCGCTACCCGTCTATATGGCGGAAGCACATCAGGCCTGTGGCTCCTTGATTCCGCTATTTGAACCATGGCGGATTAAGCCAATGCCCCTGTACCTGGCATTTCCGCCTAACCGCCATGTCAACGCCAGACTGCGCGTTTTTATTGATTGGATCGTTGAATTGATGCAGAAGCATGTCCCTAATTCCAATAATAAGTCACTCCCTCCCAGCCCCTGATTCGCTCATTAGGGTTGGTTACTTTCCACAGCACTCACCGCTCGCCGCCAGGCCGCCACTTCCTCCTCCAGCCATGCCTTAAAGAGTGTCACCTCCGGCTTCGCCTCCGTTGACTGCGCCGTTACCAACCAGTAAGGCCAGGGATAAGGTGCGGTGATGGAGGTTAGCTGGACCAGTTCACCTCGGGTGATGGCATCCTGAACCAGAGAGCGGCGCTCCAGCGCGATACCTTTCCCGAGCCGAACGGCTTCGATAATGATATTGGAATCGTTAATGCATAAACCGTCAGGCACGATCTCTTTCTCAAGACCCGCATTCATGCACCACGTTTTCCACGACTCCATAGAGAAAATAATATGACTCTTTGCAATCTCAGCCGGCGTAGCGGGCAGCACACCGTCGTTATAGCCAGGTGCGGCCATCACAATGAGTTCGTCGGAAAAAAGGTAATGGCTTTCACTCCCTTCCCAGTTCCCCTGCCCCATCCGTATCGCGATGTCTATCCCTTCCTGCTGCAGGCTGGTGACCGTCAGGCTGGCCTTGATCCGCAGGGTAATAAGCGGATATTTCGCCCGAAAACGAGCCAGACGCGGTAATAACCAGTGGCATCCAAATGACGGCACCATCGCCAGCGTCAGCTCCTGCTTTCTCGGCTTCACCTGTACGAGTCGGGTGGCATCCGCAATATGGTTCAACGCCTCGCGTACCTGTAAGGCATAGAGCCGCCCTTCTTCGTTGATCTGCACTCCTCGCCCCTGACGGATAAACAGCTTTACGCCCACCATCTCCTCCAGCACTTTGATCTGCTGACTGATAGCGGAATGGGTAACGTGGAGTTCTTTCGCCGCCAGCGTCACGCTGCCAAGACGGGCGACGGCTTCAAAGCTTCGCAAACTGGCAATGGGTGGAAAATCCGACATGAAAGCACTTCCTTATCTGTGCTGAATATACAGCGGCAACCTGACCATATGTCAGTAATACTAACCCTTACGGTAAGATACTGAAGATATTCGCCATGCAAATTGTATTGTAATGTCTGGTCATCCTCTTCAATGACGCGTTATTTCACAGAGACAGGAAAACGGGAACGATGATTAAGCTTGTTGGCATGATGGATTCACCTTATGTACGGCGCGTGGCGATCTCCCTTGAGCTTTATGGCGTTGAGTTTGAAAGCCAGCCGCTGTCAGTCTTTAGCACCTTCGACGCGTTCTCCCGGATCAACCCCGCGGTAAAAGCCCCGACGCTGGTTCTGGATAACGGAATACGGCTGATGGACTCCTCGCTGATACTGAACTATTTTGAGGCTCAGGCTGCCCCCGAGCGGAAACTCCTGCCCGTCGCGCCGGATGCGCTGGCAAAGGATCTTCAGGCGCTGGGCTTTATCCTCGCCGCCGCTGAAAAAGCGGTGCAAAATGTGTATGAACACAACCAGCGCCCGGTGGAAAAGCAGCACGCTATATGGGTCGAGCGCATTACAATTCAGCTGCTGGCGGCCTGCAGGGAATGGAATGCCTTACTGGAGACACGTCCGGCGACCGCAACTCTCGATCAGGTTGCCGTCACGAGCACGGTTGTCTGGACATTTATTCAGTCGATGATCCCGCACGTTGTTAACGCGGCGGATTTTAGAGAGATTCAGGCGTTTACCGAATCATTCGAATCACAGGTAGTTTTTAAAAAATATCCGTTCAACTAAATGACGAGCCCGGTCAGTGCAGCGCTACCGGGCAAGCCAACACTTAAATCTGATAATCAATCGCCACTTCTTCCGGCTCCATCACCTGACGTTTAATCTCATCCACCGACAGCCCGGCATTGCACAGCTCGATAAAACGCCACACATAGTTGCGCTGCAGCTGCCCGCGCTTCAGGCCAAGCCATACGGTATTGGCGTCAAACAAATGACGCGTATCAAGACGCACCAGGTTCCCGTCCTCGCGTTCTCCGCTGGACTGTTCCGCCACCAGGCCAATGCCCAGACCCAGCTCGACGTAGGTTTTAATCACATCAGAATCCTGCGCGCTCAGCACCACGTCCGGCGTTAGCCCTTTGCGGTTGAAGGCCTCGTCTATGCGCGAACGTCCGGTTATGCCCTGGCGGTATGTGATCAACGGCCATTTGGCAACGTCTTCCAGCGTCAGGGGAGAGACCTGATTCAGCGGATGATCGACCGGAAGTAATAAGCTGTGGTACCAGCGGAACCAGGGGAACGCCACCAGCAGCGGGTCGTTGCTCAGGCGTTCGCTGGCAATGCCAATATCCGCCCCACCGTTTTGCAGCAGCACTTCAATTTCCTGCGGCGTGCCCTGGATAAGCTCCAGACGGACGTCAGGGAAAAGTTCGCGGAACGCTTTAATCACCGGCGGCAGGCTGTAGCGCGCCTGGGTGTGGGTGGTGGCGATGGTGAGCACGCCCGAGGCGTCATTGGTGAAGAGATCCGCCAGGCGACGCACGTTGCTGGCCTCGTTGAGGATCCGCTCAGCGATAGTTAGCAAAGCCTTACCCGGCTCCGTCATGCCGAGCAGCCGCTTGCCGCGACGGATAAAGATCTCTATACCCAGTTCCTCTTCCAGCTCGCGGATATGGCGGCTGACGCCGGACTGAGAGGTATAAAGCATATTGGCGACCTCGGTCAGGTTGTAGTCCCGCCTGGCCGCCTCACGGATAATTTTAAGTTGCTGGAAATTCACGATTCACTCCGGCGCATCTGACATAGCTCTATTGTTAGAGTCAGCCGAGCTGCAGAACAAATAATAAAAACCAGCATCTTATGCTTTTATGGAATATCAGCTCACGAGCTGGAGTTCACGGTTCTCAAGCGATGGCTTGCTGACCAGCGACATCAAAATCTCTTTTACCGCCTGCGCCTGTGGCGACAGCGAACCGCGTGCGGACATGTTCAGCGACAGCGGCAGGCTCATGGAAGGCGTGGTGATCCGCGCCATCCAGCCGTTTGCCGCACTGCACAGCGAGCGTGCTGCGGATTCCGGCAGAACGGTCCCCCCCATGCCGCTGGCAATAGCTGCGGTCAGCGTGGAGATCGAGTCGATTTCGCCGATGATTTTGGCCGTCAGACGGCGCAGGGAGAACGCTTCATCCACGCGTACGCGCACGGCGCTGTAGTCGCGCGGCAGATAGAGGTTCATCTCTGCCACGGCGGCAAGGTCGACGCTCTGGCCCGGGCAGTCGCGGGTGCCCACGAGGTAGAGATCTTCTTTCAGCAGCGGCTGGCTGGTGATGCCGGCGACCGGGGAGCGATCGTAAAGGACCGCCATATCCAGCTGGCCGCTGAGCAGTTTGTCATTCAGTACGGAACCGCTGTTTTCATGCAGGTATACCAGCACTTCAGGCAGCTCAGCGCGAACGGCCTGCAGCAACGGCATGGTAATTGAGGACGCGGCCGTTCCCGGCGCCAGGCCGATAGAAACGTGCCCGCTCAGGGTCTGGCCCACGTTATTCACCGCCAGCTGCGCCTGTTCACACTGGCGAAGAATGGTGCGCGCATGGGTATACAGGATCTTACCGGCTTCCGTTGGCGTGACGCCGCGTTTGGTGCGGATCAACAATTGCTGATCCATCTCGCCTTCCAGAGTAGCCACCTGCTGGCTCAGCGCAGGCTGCGCGATATGCAGCACTTCTGCCGCTTGAGTCAGGCTGCCGATATCGACGATTTTTACGAAGTATTTCAGTCGTCTTAAGTTCATTTTGCCCCCTGTTCGAAATGCTGTGCCGGAACCGGCTGTCGTTGTTGAACAGGTTTTGCAATATGAATGCCACTTTTACCAGGCGGTCTGAATTGTTCGCTAAGCGTCTGAAAATAAGGAATCCTAATTACAGAGGGGGATTTAATTACCGAAACAGCAGTTTATGATCTGCCCCATTAGAGGTATACCCGCACCAAAGCGGTGCATTCCGCTGCCAAAAACATCACTTTGCCGATTTTGTCAGCAAACGATCGAAAGGCGGCGATCCACCCTTTGACAAGGTGAACGCAGGTCGATAATATGCGCCCCGTTCACACGATTCCTCTGTAGTTCAGTCGGTAGAACGGCGGACTGTTAATCCGTATGTCACTGGTT
>NZ_QPFW01000104.1:0-5867 GCF_008122455.1 Enterobacter sp. C6 | reverse complement strand
CGAAAGGCGGCACCATACTGTAACGATCAAAACTGGCGTCGCGCCACCAGCCAGGCCCCCACGACCAGCATCACCGCGCCGCACACTGGGCCAATCAGGGCGCGAAGCGGAATACCATGGCTCCTCAGCACGTCCAGCACCAGCCCGCCAATCAGCTGGCTTGCGACCAGCACGGCGATGGTCGTCGCCGCGCCAACGTTCTGATAGCCGCTGATGCTGGCAAACACGAAAAACGACCCCAGCAGCCCCGGGATTAGCGTCCACCAGCGCACCGTTGCGGCCAGCTCGCTGAATCCGGCCACGCCCTGTTTCAGCAGCAGAATACTGACAAACAGCACAATGCCGACCAGCGAATTCAGCAGCATCGCGATGAGAATGGTGGAGGAGGACTGGGTGATACGCACCATCAGGGTGTTTTGCACCACCAGACCGATGCCCGCCGCCACCAGAAACGCCAGCGTCAGTGACTGATTCATGGGATAGCGTCCGGATCGCTGCGCTCGTCCAGCTGCAGCTGCATAAAGGTTAAGTCCAGCCAGCGGCCAAACTTGGTTCCCACCTGCGGCATTTGTCCGGTCGTCACAAAGCCGAGCGTCTCATGGAGATGAATCGAGGCATGGTTTTGCGCTTCAATGCCGGCCACCATCACGTGTTTACCGATGGCGCGGGCCTCGTTAATCAGCGCCTTCATCAGCGTGCGGCCAATCCCTTTACCCTGATGGGCCGGATGGACGTAGACCGAGTGCTCAACCGTATGACGGAAGCCGTCAAAGGCGCGCCAGTCGCCGAAAGAGGCGTAACCGGTGATGACACCGTCTTCTTCGCTCACCAGAACCGGATAACCCGCCAACGTGCGCGCCTCAAACCACGCGATTCGGTTATCGGTATCGACGGTTTTATCGTTCCAGATCGCGGCAGTATGCAGCACCGCGTGGTTGTAAATCTCGCCTATCGCAGCGCAGTCTTCTTTGCAGGCATGACGAACGATCATGATGAAGCCTCTGTGTGTTGTTCACTATAGTATTACGTTATCGCTACGATATTACACAACTGTATCCCCCGATCGCTACGGCATAAGCCATATTTTTTTGTTATCAAAAGCCCATTGAATTGCCGTTCATACACTATAGTATGACGTCATGAACACCATAACAGACACGATGAATCAACGGATTAGCGCAAGAATTCGCCTTGAACGCGAGTCTCGCGGATGGTCCCTCACCGAGCTTGCTGACCGGGCAGGGGTCTCGCGCGCGATGATCCACAAGATAGAACGCGGAGACAGTAGCCCGACGGCCACCTTGCTTGCCCGCCTGTCTGGCGCGTTTGGCATCAGCATGTCAACGCTGATTGCCCGGGCCGAAATGCAGGAGGGCAAGCTGCTGCGCCTGGCAAACCAGCCCGTCTGGCGCGATCCGCAGACGCACTACCTCCGCCGCCATGTTTCTCCCCGTACCGATCTGCCCATCGACCTGGTTCAGGTGGAACTGCCTGCGGGCAGCGATGTTCCTATGCCTGCCTCTTCTTACGCGCTGGCACGTCAGCTTATCTGGCTGCAGTCCGGTGAGCTGGTGTTCCAGGAGGGCGATACGCGCCACGAGATGCACGCCGGAGACTGTCTCGAGCTGGGGCCGCCGAATGACTGCCGGTTCATCAACGAGACGAATGAAACCTGCATCTATCTGGTTGTACGCCTCAACCAGTCTGGCTCGTAATGCTAATGCGATAACGCTGAACGTGAGCCAGGCTGTAATGACATTTGTACCAGAAGGAGATCCTGATGAATCACTCTGTTTCGCATAACCGCCGCTGGGTGCTGGCCTCTCGTCCACAGGGCGCACCGGTCGCGGAAAATTTTCGTCTGGAAACGCAGCCTGTTCCGGAACCGGGTGCGGGGCAGCTTCTGCTTCGTACCGTCTGGCTGTCGCTGGATCCTTATATGCGGGGTCGCATGAGCGACGCGCCATCCTATTCACCGCCGGTTGAGCTCGGTGCGGTGATGGTGGGGGGAACGGTCAGCCGCGTTGAACAGTCAAACCATCCAGACTTCAAAGCCGGTGAATGGGTGCTGGGCTACAGCGGCTGGCAGGAGTATGAACTTTCGGACGGCAGTGGCCTGGTGAAGCTGGGCGAAAATCCGTCTCATCCTTCCTGGTCGCTGGGCGTACTGGGCATGCCGGGCTTTACCGCCTATATGGGGCTGCTGGATATCGGGCAACCGAAAGCGGGTGAAACGCTGGTGGTGGCTGCGGCGACCGGCCCGGTTGGCGCGACAGTAGGGCAGATCGGCAAAATCAAAGGTTGCCGGGTGGTCGGCGTGGCTGGTGGCCCAGAGAAATGCCGCCATGCCGTTGAGGTTCTCGGCTTTGACCTGTGTCTGGATCACCATGCGGCGGATTTTGCCGACCAGCTGAAACACGCCTGTCCGAACGGTATTGATGTCTATTATGAAAACGTCGGCGGGAAAGTGTTTGATGCCGTGCTGCCCCTGCTGAACACCTCCGCGCGCGTGCCGGTGTGTGGCCTGGTGAGCGGCTATAACGCGACGGGCCTGCCTGACGGGCCGGACCGCCTGCCGCTCCTGATGGCGACCCTTCTCAAGAAACGCATTCGTATGCAGGGCTTTATTATCGGCCAGGATTATGGACACCGCATTCATGAGTTCCAGGAAGAGATGGGGCGCTGGGTGCAAGAGGGGAAAATCCACTATCGCGAACAGGTGACGGACGGGCTGGAAAACGCCCCCGAGGCGCTGATTGGCCTGCTGGAAGGACGAAACTTCGGCAAAGTCGTGATTCGCGTCGCGAGTGACAATAAATAAAGCGCACAATGGCGGGGTTTCCCGCCATATTTATTTGTGAAGATACGATATATTGTCTTTAATTACTGGACAGGGTTTTTCGCGCCATCATCCCGGATGAGGCCGAAAACGATAAAAAAATGATGTTTGCTTTTTTTGGCTGTTTTACGTACTTCCCACCACCAGGCATGACGATACAGGATATATCGTACCGGCGCCGTTTTATTAAAACTGGCGTTTAAAAATAGCATTAAGTTTTAGCTACAGGAATTCCACATGCTTGATTTGGATCACTTAGAAAAAGCCCAAAGGGTTAGCCTTACCATGCAGGTTGAACACAGTTTGAAAGGGGCGTTAATTACAGGCTCCCTCAAACCAGGAGCACGACTGATTACGAAAGAGATTGCTGATAAATTAGGCACCAGTATTACGCCGGTCCGCGAAGCGCTGCTACGTCTGGTCTCCTCAGGCGCGCTTCACGCCACGCCAGCGCAGGCATTTCTGGTCCCTGAGGTGACGCTGGAGCGTTATAACGAGATTAACGCCATCAGAAAACAGCTTGAGCCGATGGCGGTTGCTGCTGCATGCCAGAATATGTCAGACGGCAAGCTGGAGGCGTTGCGCAAAATGTCAGAGGCCTTCCATGAGGCTATGCGCAATGGAAACGTTCAGCAGGCATTGCATGCAAATCGCATCTTCCGGTTTACGCTTTATCAATATGCGGAAATGCCTACGCTTAATGCCTTAATTGAACAGTTATGGGTGCGCATCGGACCCTGTATGAACTACCTGCATCAGGAACTTAACGACATCAAAACGTCAACGTATCACTATGATGAGCTTCTTTCAGCCCTTGAGCGGAGAGATGTGGATGCCAGCCAGAAGGCAATTGATAAGTTGATTGATGAAGCGGATTTTCTTTTACAGCGACAATATTTTAACTGAGAGATTATTTAACAGAGCGACTATATACTGCGCCTAATTATTTATTTGGTGAATAACTCCTGATGGCTTATTGCCATCAGGAGGGTTATTTCATTAATAAAATAAACTTTTCTTTTTCTTACTCGAAGCGATAAGAGACCGACAGCCCGACGCCATAGTTACGGCCTGGTGCAGGTTCGTAATAACGGCCGTTGGACTCGTTGACAATAACCGAGCCCGCGTACTCTTTATCGAACAGGTTATCGACGCGGCCAAAGACATCCATTCCCCAGTTGCCGTAGTTAAACTTATACCCGGTATTCAACCCGACTACCGTGTACGACGGCGCTTTCGCGGTGTTTTCGTCGTCGGCCATGATGTCGCTCATGTAACGCACGTCCGTGCCCGCGTACCAGCCTTCCTCCGGCTGCCAGCCAAACGAGGCAAAGCCCATGTTGCGCGCAATCCCCGGCATGCGGTTACCGTTACAGTCTGCGTCACTGCAGACGTTAGTACGGTAGGTGGCATCCAGGTACGTCCACGCCATCTTCAGCTTCCAGTTCTCAGCGAACTGCTGATCCAGAGAAACTTCCACACCCTGACGGCGTGTTTTCCCGGCATTTTTATAGGTTGTGCGGCCGCCGGAACTGGAGTCCACCACAATCTCATCATCCGTATCGGTGCGGAACAACGCCGCCGTCAGCAGACCGTTGCCGATTCGGGTTTTGCTGCCCACTTCATACGTGTTATTCGTGGATGGCTTCAGGCCAATATTCAGACCACCCTGATTATCCGCACGATAGGAGAGTTCGTTGATGGTTGGCGTTTCAAACCCACGCCCTGCGGCAGCGTAGAGGTTCCACCCGTCAGTCACCGCATACTTAACGGCGCCCGCCGGGAGCCACTTGTGATAGCTCGCGTCACCGCTGTCGTCGCCGTTGCCCGGCGTAACGTAATGGTCGTTGGAATCAAACCAGACCGAACTGTAGCGGACACCCGCATCGACAGAGAGTTTCTGCGTCAGCTGCCAGCTGCTTTGCAGATAAGGATCGACGTTCCACATCAGGTTACGTTCGTCACGACGTTTATCGCCTTTGACGCCGTAGTCCGGCACGCCGTTGCTCATCACAAAGTTCTCGTAGCCGCGACGATCTTCACTCAGGTTTTCGTAGTTCAGGCCGGTGGTAAACGTCACCGGCACCAGCAGCTCGCCACGGTGCGTCCAGCGGGTATCCACGCCCTGATAGTGGCGCTGCATGTCAATCACCCCACCGGAGTGGGAAGGTTTCAGCTGCGGCTGATACGGAATCGACTGGTACTGCGTCATTTCACGCTCACCGGCGTACATCATCACGCTGAGGTCGTCCTGAGCGCTGAGCTGGCGATCGTAGCGCAGGCCGGCCTGGGTCTGTTTGATGGTCTTACGGGTGTTGTACTGATCGCCACGCGGAGACTGACGCGGATTATTCTGCCACTCCTGATAGCTCAGACCGCCCGGATCGTTGGCCTTCATGTCTACGCTGTTGAAGATTAGCGTCAGCTTGCTGACGTCATCAATACGCACGCCCAGCCTGGCGTTGGCCAGATTCTTCCGCGCGCCGCTGTGGTCGCGATAGCCCTGGGTGGTGAAACGGGTGGTGGAAACGGTGTAGTCCACATCGCCTGCGTGGGTGCCGTCGCCCATCGCACCGGTGGCCTTCATGCCGTAGCGCCAGGTACCGTAACTGCCGTAATAGCTGCTGGCTTCAATGGTTGACGGCTGCTGCCCGGTCTGGGTGTTGATGTTAATCACGCCGCCAGAGGCGTTGCCATACAGGGCAGAGAAGGGGCCGCGCAGCACTTCAACGCTCTCCACGCTGGAGAGATCGATGTTGGAGGTCTGGCCCTGTCCGTCCGGCATGGTGGCAGGGATACCGTCGACGTACATACGGATACCGCGCACGCCAAACGTTGAGCGGGCGCCAAACCCACGCATCGAAAGCTGGAGATCCTGAGCATAGTTCTGGCGGTTCTGAATTTGCAGTCCCGGGACGCTGCCGAGGGATTCAGACAGGTTGATGCGAGGCGCGGCGTGGCGCATGTCATCGCCATTGACGACGCTGACCGCGGCCGAGGTATCCAGCTCCGATACGGTTTGCGGCGT
>NZ_QPFW01000103.1:0-5851 GCF_008122455.1 Enterobacter sp. C6 | reverse complement strand
GCTCTCAACCGACCTGCGCGACGGCAACCAGGCCCTTGCCGAGCCGATGGACAGCGCGCGCAAGCTGCAGTTCTGGGACCTGCTGCTGGGCTGCGGATTCAAAGAGATCGAGGTCGCTTTTCCTTCCGCCTCGCAGACGGATTTCAACTTTGTTCGACAGCTGATTGAAGAGAGCCGCATCCCGGATGACGTGACGATTCAGGTGCTCACTCAGGCACGGGAAGATCTCATCCATCGCACTTTTGAATCCCTGCGCGGCGCGAAGCAGGCCACCGTCCATCTCTACAACGCCACCGCCCCGCTGTTCCGCCGCCTGGTGTTCGGCATGGAGAAAGCGCAAGTCGTCGAGCTGGCGACGCGCGCCACGCGGCTTATTCGTCAGCTGTGTGAAGAGAACCCGGACACCCGCTGGCAGTATGAATACTCCCCGGAAACCTTCTGCTTTACCGAGCCGGAGTTTGCGCTGGAGATTTGTGAAGCCGTCGCGGAGATCTGGCAGCCGTGCGACGAACGGCCAATGGTGATCAACTTACCCGCCACCGTCGAAGTGAGCACGCCGAACGTCTATGCCGACCAGATCGAGTACTTCTGTCGCCACTTTAGCCGCCGCCGCGATGTCTGCATCAGCGTGCATCCGCATAACGACCGCGGTACCGGCGTCGCCTGCGCCGAGCTGGCCGTGATGGCGGGCGCGGACCGCGTGGAGGGCTGCCTGTTTGGTAACGGGGAGCGCACGGGCAACGTCTGCCTGGTTACGCTGGCAATGAACCTCTACAGCCAGGGGGTGAGCCCGAATCTGGACTTTAGCGATATGAACCGGGTGGTGGAAGTGGTGGAAACCTGCAATCAGCTGCCGGTCCACCCGCGCCACCCTTGGGCAGGACGGCTGGCCTATACCGCCTTCTCCGGCTCACACCAGGACGCGATCAAAAAAGGCTTTGATGCCCGCAGGCCTGGCGATCGCTGGGAGATGCCCTACCTGCCTGTCGATCCGCAGGATATTGGCTGCACCTACGAAGCGGTGATCCGCGTGAACAGCCAGTCAGGAAAAAGCGGCAGCGCGTGGCTGATCGAACAGAACCATGGTCTGAAGTTGCCCCGCGCCCTGCAGCAGGATTTTAGCCAGCACGTGCAGCAGGAAACCGATCGCCATGGAAAAGAGATGACGCAGAATGCACTGTGGCAGCTGTTCCGCACCCGCTACGGCCTGGTAGCCACGCCGCACTATGCGCTGCAATCCTACCGCAGCGACAGCCAGCAGGACGGCCAGCTGCGTTTGACGGCAAGCATCGCTACGCAGGGGGGAACGCGTCAGCTGGAAGGTCAGGGTAACGGTCTGCTCTCCGCCGCCGCTCACGGCCTGAGCCGCTGGGTCAACGCCCCGTTCGTGATTAAGGATTATCACGAGCATACGTTAGGCGAGCGCAGCGACAGCCGCTCGGTGGCCTACATCCGCTGCCTGTTCCAGGACGGCAGCAGCCGCTGGGGCGTGGGCATTGACAGCGACGTAGCGCGCGCGTCGCTTCAGGCGCTCTTTAACGCCGTCAGTCGTTCTTAAAGTAATCGCTGGGGGAGACGCCCATCACGCGGCGGAACATCGCCGTAAAGGCGCTGTGGCTGCCGTAGCCCAGATCCAGCGCCACGCGCAATACCGGCTGGCCCTGCGCCAGCCGCACTAAGGCTTCCAGCAGGCGCGCCCTTCTCAGCCACTCTCCGTAGCTTAATCCCGTCTGCTGCTGGAAATGGCGGTTCAGTGTGCGCTCGCTCATGTTCATCATGCTCGCAGCCTGCGCGCTGCTCCAGCTTTCACCCGGGCTTTGCCGGATTTGCAGGCACAGGCGACGTAACGCCTCACTTTCCGGCTCCGGCAGGTGAAACGGCAGCACCGGCATAGTGCGGATTTCATCGAGAATGAGCTCATAGACGCGCTCATCCCGGCTTCCGGGTGAGTACGATTCAGGTAAAGCAAGGGAGACGAGGATCAGCTCGCGCAGCAGCGGCGCGATCTGCACGATCTGGCAGGTGGCCGGGAGATCGGCCCGCGCCAGCGGATCGATGAACAGCGTTCGCGCCGCCACGTTGCCGGTGATGCGAAGCGAGTGGCGGGTCCCCGCCGGCAGCCAGACGCCGCGGCCTGGGGGCACAACCCAACAGCCCGATGCGGTATCCACCCGAACCACGCCGCTCAGGGTGTGCAGCAGCTGTGCGCAGTCGTGCTCATGCCACGGCTCGCTGTCACCATGAGCGTAATCATGGGCGAACGGAACGAGGGGACGGTGGGTAAAGGAGAAGGTTGCGGTTGTGGTCATGGAATTAAACCACCCTCACCCTACCCTCTCCCTGAGGGAGAGGGAAAAGGTGCACTAGATGTGCAGTTCCTGCAGTTTTTCTTTCGGCAGGGCCAGCTCTTCGTTGCTGTTCACGCGAACATCACGCTCGATGATGTGACGCGCGATCTCCTGCGCTTCTTCCAGAGAGTGCATCTGGTAAGTACCGCACTGGTAAACGTTCAGCTCAGGGATCTGGTTCTGCTCTTTCACCTTCAGCACGTCCTGCATCGCCGCTTTCCAGGCATCCGCGACGCGCTTCTCATCAGGCACGCCAATCAGGCTCATGTAGAAACCGGTACGGCAGCCCATCGGAGAGATATCGATGATCTCAACGCCGTTGCCGTTCAGGTGGTCACGCATGAAGCCAGCGAACAGGTGTTCCAGCGTATGAATGCCTTTCTCCGGCATCACTTCTTTGTTTGGCACGCAGAAACGCAGATCGAAGACGGTGATCGTGTCGCCGTGCGGGGTGTGCATGGTCTTCGCCACGCGGACTGCAGGTGCTTCCATACGGGTATGGTCGACAGTAAAGCTATCTAATAACGGCATACGTCACCTCCGATAGTGATTTTTTTTAAAATAAACTGAACTCTTCTACAGAATGCGCGTCTGAGTATATGAAAGACGCGCATTTGTTATCATCATCCCTGAATTCAGAGATGTATATTTTGGCCACAGCGATGTGGCCTTTTTCTTTTCTGCTTAAGCCTGCTTCGCCAGAAACGCCTCAAACGACTCGGTATCCGCCGCTTCAACCTCTTTCTGACGCACAACGGACGCATCGCGTTCCGCTACAAAATCCGCTTCGCTCAGGATTTCTAACGGCTCCTGGATCAGCATCTCACGGTACTCCGCCGACAGTGAACGCCCCGTACCACCAATGCCCTGATCAATCATAGAACGCAGAATGCGCGCTGAGAACGTCAGTTCCGGGTTATCAAAACATTCCACCAGCTGGTCGCAGATCAGTTGATACGCCTCTCCGCCGTCGATGCTGTCCATTGTCCGGGCAACACGCTTCAGGTCACGGAACAGATCTTTGCCGACTGTGGTCAGCGGGAACTGTGCCGTTTCGCAGCCGATACCCAGCGTCAGACCCGGTTTACGCCCTTCCAGAATCACGCGGTTCCAGTTTGTACGGGTGCAGAGCAGTTCGTCTGAACTCATTTCCGGCGCATCCGCCAGCACGCACCAGACCATAAACAGATCCAGGAAGCGAATCTGCTGTTCATCAACGCCAATCGGTGAGAACGGGTTGATATCCAGCGAGCGCACTTCAATGTATTCAATCCCGCCGCGCTGCAGCGCATCCGACGGGGTTTCACCGCTGCGGGTTACGCGCTTAGGACGAATAGGCGCATACAGCTCGTTTTCAATCTGCAGCACATTGCTGTTGATTTGCAGGCGCTTGCCGTCTTTTTCGAGGCCGATTTTCTCGTACTCTTCCGACGGGGTTTTGATCGCCCGCTTCAATCCTGCCACATATTCGTGCAATTCGTTAAACGTAATACCGAGATTGCTTTGCGATTTATTGGTATAACCGAGATCGCTCAGGCGTAGAGAGGTGGCGTACGGGAGATAGTACATTCCGCAGTCGGTCTTCTCGAACGGCAGCGTGGTCGGTTTCCCCTGCAGGAACGAAGAACAGATCGCCGGGGAGGCACCAAACAGATACGGGATCACCCAGCCGAAACGGTAGTAGTTGCGGATCAGGCGGAAGTAGCCTTCAGAGATCGCGTCTTTATCCGTTTCACCACATTTCGCCTGCCAGAAAGCCATCGGCAACGAGAAGTTGTAGTGCACGCCAGAGATGGTCTGCATCAACGCGCCGTAGCGGTTTTTCAGCCCTTCACGGTAGAGCGTTTTCAGCCGACCAATATTTGACGTGCCGTACTGCGCCAGCTCGATCTCCTGCCCCTGCTCGATATAGCACGGCATGCTGAGGGGCCACATACGTTCGTCGCCCATGTTGCGCGCGGTGTAGCGATGGATATCGCGCATGATCGTCAGCATATGATCAATATCACCCTCTACTGGGGTGATGAACTCCAGCAGCGCTTCAGCGAAATCGGTTGTGATCCATTTATGTGTCAGCGCCGAGCCTAACGCCTTCGGGTGACCCGTCGTCGCTAAACTGCCGTCCGCGTTAACGCGCAGCGTTTCACGCTCAAGACCACGCTGAATACCCTTCAATACCTGAGGGTGGTTTTCCAGCCAGGCCAGCGCCTGAGATACGTCCGGGATCAAATTGACCTCCCGCCTGTCAAAGTAATGTTACTCAGCATAATTGTAATGGTTGACGATTGAAGGTCGCGTATTCATTCCACCAATTAGTGCCACCACGTCATACCCTGTAGTGTTGCCCACGCCACGAGAACATAGCGCAACGCCTTGCCAAGGCACAAAAAAAAGAGCACCGGTCCCCAGGAGATGCGCATCCATCCCGCCAGCAGACACAGTAAATCGCCTATTACAGGCATCCAGCTTAATAACAGCGTGGCAGCGCCATAGCGTTTTAGCCAGCCGACTGCCTTTTCCTGCCAGCGCGATTTTTCGCGCAGCGGAAAGAAACGCCCAAGAATAACGTTAGTCAGCCCTCCAAGGCTATTACCCATTGTTGCTATTAATACAAGCAGCCAAGGCTGACTCACGCCGGACAACAGCATCGCCACCAGCACCACTTCCGAATTGCCCGGTAACAGCGTGGCGCTTAAAAAACTGCTGGCGAATAATGAGGCGAGTGACAGTGCGTCACTCACAGTAAGCGCACATCCACCGCATCCATTCCGGCATCACGCGCGGCCTGGATACCAAAATCGGCATCTTCAAACACAACACATTTTGCCGCAGGGACGCCCATTAATTCTGCGCAGAGCAGGAAGGTGTCCGGTGCGGGCTTGTGATGTTTAACATGATCGGCGGCGACCACGGCAGAAAAATAGTGGCGCAGGCCAAGATGGTTGAGTAATGCCTCTGCAATCGCGCTTTCGCTGCCCGTTCCTACCGACATCGGGCGACGCCCGTGCCACTCTTTTACCACATCAATCAGCGGCAAAGGACGTACGGTATCTAAGAGCATGGCTTTTACCGCATCGGTTTTTTCGCGTGCGAGCAGGTGCGGGTCGAGATCGGCCTGATTCAGTTCAATCACGGCCTGTGCAATACGCCAGGTGGGGGAGCCGTTGAGGGCGATCATCGCCTGAAGGTCGAAACGCATACCGTAGCGGCCCAGGACGTCGGTCCAGGCTTGACGATGCGTGGGTTCGGTATCCAGAAGAGTACCATCCATATCGAAGATCAAACCGTCATACTGTGCGTACATCGTGCTCTCACTAACCGATTAACAAAGCATTACTTTATCGTAAATGGTGGTTTTTGTCGCTGACAGAGAGTGTGATTGCTGACGGAACGTCGAAGGAATAAACAAAGAAGGAGAAGATGGTGCATCCGGGAGGATTCGAACCTCCGACCGCTCGGTTCGTAGCCGAGTACTCTATCCAGCTGAGCTACGGATGCATCGG
>NZ_QPFW01000102.1:0-5143 GCF_008122455.1 Enterobacter sp. C6 | reverse complement strand
TGGCCATCGCCGCATTCAGACGAGACTCACTCTCCAGCACGCTCGACTCGGTTTTTGTCCGGTCTAGCTGCGCAAGCTGCTGGCCGCGTTCCACTATGTCGCCTTCGCGCACCATCAGGCTGTGGATAATGCCGCCTTCCAGGGACTGGATGACCTGCTCATGCGAAGACGGTATCACCTTGCCGCTGCCGGTCGTCACCTCATCAAGATGGAACAGGCTCGCCCAGGCGATAAACGCCGCCAGCAGGGCGAACAGCGACCATGCCACCAGGGTTGAGCGCGGCAGGCGTGGCTCCTTCAGTCGGCTATTGAAACGGGAGAAATCATTCATGCCGCGCCCTCCTCGGCAACCGCCGCCGGCTTCATGGTCACGGTGCGCTGCGCTGTCTTTTGCGGCGCCATTCCGTGCTGGTGCAGGATGGCGTCGCGCGGGCCGTCCATCACCACCTTGCCGTTTTCCAGCACGATGATGCGGTCGACCAGGTCCAGGATCGGCAGGCGATGCGTCGCTACCACCAGCGTCCGGCGCTTACCCAGCCATGTGTGAAGATGCTGAATAAACTGCTTCTCGCTCATTTCGTCCAGCCAGGCCGTTGGCTCGTCCAGCAGCAGAATAGTCGGCGAGGTAATCAGGGCGCGCGCCAGCAGCAGCGCCTGACGCTGTCCGCCGGAGAGGCCAGCCCCGCCCTCGTTGATGATATAGTTCAGCCCCATTTTCTGTTTGCGCACAAACTCCAGCGCGCCGCTGTTAACCAGCGCCTGATGAATTTCGTCATCGGTCGCCAGCGGGTTCCCCATCAGGATGTTGTCCCGCACGGAGCCAAAGAACAGACGGGCCTGCTGGCTCAGCAGCTGCATGTCGCGACGCACGTCGGCCGGGTCGAGGTGATTGAGGGCAATATCATCCAGCAGAATGCTGCCCTGCTGCGGCTCCTGCATGCCCGCCAGAAGCTGTAACAGCGTGCTTTTACCGGAGCCATTACGTCCGAGCACCGCCACGCGCTCTCCGGCGCGGATCTGCAGCTTGCTGATGTTAAGTACGGTAAGTTTCTCTTCCTCGTCGTAATAAAACCCGACGTCCTCAAGCGCGTAGTCGCCGCGCAGGTGGGCCTTGTGCACCTTTTTGCCGTGCTGCGGATCGTCAATCGGCCGCTGCATCAGATCGTCCAGCCCCTTGCGGGCCACTTTTGCCGACTGCCAGCGCGAGAGCACGCCTGAGATCTGCGACAGCGGCGCAATGGTCCGTGACGCCAGAATCGAGGTACCCACCAGCGCACCGGTGGTCATGTCACCGCTGATGACCAGGTAACAGCCCACCAGCAGTACCACCGCATAGACGATAGACTGCACCTCCTGGGTCCAGGTGAGCAGCAGGCCCGTCAGCCAGCGCTGCTTCATGCCGACGCTGGCGGCGACGTCGTTGGTGTTATTCCACTGGTTCTGGAAACGCTGCTCGGCGCGCATCAGCTTGATGTCTTCAATGCCCTGCACCGCTTCCACCAGCGTGGCGTTACGGATGGCGGATTCACGCATCCCTTCGCTGGAGAGTTTCCCCAGCGGGCGCTGCACCAGCAGGCCCGGAATAAGCAGCAGCGGAACCGCGAGCAGAACCACCAGCACCAGCGGGCCGCCAATCATCCACAGAATAAAGACGAACAGCAGGAAGAACGGCAGATCGGAGATAGCCGCAATCGTGGTGGAGGTGATGAGCTCCCGCACCGACTCCAGCTCGCGGATCTGGGCGATAAACGATCCGGTTGATTTTGATCGCGCGCCGTTTTTAATCCGCAGCGCGTGGGCAAACACGCGTTCAGAGATACGCAGATCGGCGCGTTTGCCCACCACGTCAGAAATATGCACGCGCAGCATGCGCATGATGAATTCGAACACGATGGCAATCATCACGCCGCCAAACAGCACCCACAGCGTGGCTTCCGACTGCGACGGGACCACTCTGTCGTATACCTGCATGGAGAAGACCATGCCGGAAAGCGCCAGCACGTTGGCGACCAGCGCCACCAGCATAATGTCGCTGTAGCGTCGCCAGTCCTTCAGCGCCAGCTGCCAGAACCAGTTTTTCTCATACGGTTTGATGTAGTCGTCCACGCGGGCATCCGGCGTGGATTCGAGCGGGCGCAACACCATCAGCCCCTTTAGCCGCTCCCCGAGCTCGTCACGCGTCAGCGTCGTCTCCAGCCCCGCGTCGCCGCTGAACTGCAGGCTGACGTTGCCTTCGCTGTCCATGCGGTTGATCACCGCGATTTGTCCGCCGGTGAATTCCGCCAGCAGCGGCAGGCGCCACGGATCGAGGGATACCGCTTCCGCCGCCACCATACGCATCCCCAGCCCAAGCTGGCGTGCCATCTCCTCCAGCACCAGCTGGCGCGGAGACTGGCTTTCATGGTTAATCGTGACCCGAACATGCTCCGCTGAGAAATCCAGCCGATAATGTTTCGCGATGATAAGCATGCCCTGCAGCCAGGGTTCGTACTGTGGATGTGTCTTCATAATCTCCGGGTTAACGCAATTCGTGTAAAGAAACGCCAAAAGGCCGCGAGGATCGCTCCCCGCGGCGTTGGTTTACGCAATTAACAGCTGATGGTTCGCCAGCAGCGTCGCCAGATCCGTCTGCACGCCGTTCAGGGTCACCAGAGTGGTTGGCGAGAACTGACCGCCTGTACCGCCCAGGTCAACCTGGATCTCGGTATTGCTGCCGTTCTGCACCACGCGGATGTAATCGCTGATATTGCCCGCGCTGCTGTCCAGCGTGGCCACGCCGTTCACGTAGCTCGCCGAACCCGTGCCGGTATAGCCGCTGCCGGAGAGCAGATCGCGCAGGTCAATACGATCCGTGTCCGCGGTCCCTTCCCAGGTGCCGACCGTAAAGCCGTTCACCACGTCGTGACCGTTACCGCCCGTGGCATCCGAGGCGTTGATCAGCTTGTAGAGCAACGTATCGTGACCGCCGCTGCCGATGTTGAAGGTGTCGTTCCCGCCCCGGCCTTCGAACCGGTTATCACCGCTGTTGCCGGTAATGACGTCGTCGAAGTTCGAGCCGTTAATTCCTTCAATGTTGAGCAGTCGTGACGTACCGAACCCGGTGTTCTGCGCGGTAGAAAGGCGCAAATCAACGGTTACGCCGGAGGTCGCATTGCGGTAATCCACCACATCCATCCCACCGGTGTTGCTCCAGGTGTCATGGTCGGAATGGGTAGTCCAGCCGCCGGAACCGTTGTAGGTATAGGTGCCATCCTCTGCGATAAAGGTGTCGTTATACCCGGTTCCGGTAATGGTTCCGCTGTGGCCGCCGGTGGCCGCTTCGGCCGTCAGGACGTAGCCCTCTTTGCCGTTGCCCGCCTCCAGGCCGCTCCAGGTGACGTTATCCGACACGCCGTTGGTGATCTTCAGGATCTCGGCCGAGTAGGTTTCATTCGGATCCAGCCCGTAGAAGCTCACCAGCGCAGAGGTATCGTTCGAACCGATACCGGACTGGGCGTTGATGATCTGCGAGGCCACCAGTACGCCCGCGGCGTTGTACAGATTGACCGTATTGCCGTAGTAGGCGTTGATGCCCTCGCTGTCGACAATGTGCAGGTGCATCGCGGTGCCGTCAGCAATGGTTTTGCTGTTTTGTACCAGCACCACCTTGCCGTTCTGCTGAGAGACCAGCAGATCCTGCGCACCGTCCCAGTTGTAGTCCACTGCCGCCACGCCGGTGACGTTCGCCAGTCCGGAAGCCAGCTGGCTTGCAGTCCAGGTCGAGCCGTAACCGTTGTTGGTGAACAGCGTTGCCGTCTGCGAGCCGCCATAGGTGCTGAGCTTGACGATGTCCATCTGCCCGTCACCGTTCCAGTCCACCGCCACCGACAGATACCCCGCCGTGGCGTTAGAGGCCTCGACCGCGCTCTTGGTGGTTGAGAGCTTCCCGGTACCGTCGTTGTAGTAGATCACCCCGCCGTTGTTGTTGTAGCTGCTGCCCAGGTACAGATCCATGTAGCCATCGCCGTTGAAGTCCGCCCACGTCATGGACGCCGCCGTGGTGGTATTCGAGGCGTTGGCCACAAACACATTCGTCAGGTTCTGACCGATAGAGAGCGTGCCGTTACCGTTGTTGTTGATCACGGTTAACGAGTACGCGCCGCTGCGGTTGGTGTGCTGAACCACATCCACGGTGCCGTCATTGTTAATATCGACGCCGGAGATTTCACGCATGGTGGTGAACTGTCCCCAGAACCCCGCACCGCCGTACGTGCCGTCAGGCGAGAGTACCCCGTTGTTGTTGATCAGATAGGTAATGGAGTCCGCGCCGGAGTCACCGTACGCCAGATCCAGATAGCCATCCCCGGTTTTGTCGTACGCAATCACGCCGCCGTACCAGATGGTGGTCCCCATCGCCAGTTGGCTGGCGTTATAGGTGCTGCCATCGTAGGTCCACATCACCTGCGTGGATCCTGAGTAGGTGGTCTCCGTGGCGAAAATGTCCTGCGTGCCGTTACGGTCAAAGTCGGCGGCGGTCTGGCTCACCACGTAATAGCCGCGGGTGTTGGTCAGGGTATTCCCGGCATAGGTCGAGCTATCGCTGCTGGAATAAGACTGGCCGTTAGCAATGATGTTCCACAGACCGCTGCTGTTCATGCCGAGGGTCATGGTGGAGTTGTTGCTGTTCCCCGCCGTGGTCGCCCAGTCGGTATTCACCGAAGTGGTGTCAATCACCAGGCTGCCGGTTGCCGTACCGGTGGTATTGCCGTTACCCGCGCTGCTCTTCACCTGCGCCGTCACGCTGTAGCTCGCCACGCTCAGCGCATCGCCGTCCGGGATCTGCAGATACCAGGTGTTGTGATCCGGATCGACCACCACCGCGCCGCCGGTCTGGGAGGTGTAGGTTTTGCCGTTCACCGTCACCACCAGGTATTCACCGTTCACCAGGTCAGCGGAGACGGTGCCGGTGACAATCGGCGTGGTGTCCGACGTGGTCTGCGCGGTAATCGCCGCCGTGGTGGTCGGGATGCTGGTATCAACGTTCAGCACAAAGCCGTCAGACTCCGTGTAGTTACCGGCCCTGTCGGTGACGCGCACAATGTAGGTGTGATTTCCGTCGCTCAGGCCGTTGTCCTGGAAGGACCAGCTTGCGCTGCCGTTCATG
>NZ_QPFW01000101.1:0-5127 GCF_008122455.1 Enterobacter sp. C6 | reverse complement strand
CGGGCCTACGAATGGTGGCCCGGTAAGCGTAGGCCGGGTAAGGCGTAGCCGCCACCCGGCAACTCGTGCACAGAACTAGTGCGCGCCACCGCCGCCGCTACCGGCGCCAAACGGTGGTTTAGCAAACCACACCAGCCCCAGCAGGACGATAAAGATCCCCGCCGATATCCAGAAAATCTCGTTGGCCGAGATAATCAGCCCCTGGTTGGTGATCTGCTGGGCAATCCACCCTGACGCCTGCTGCTCCGTCATCCCCATTCCCTGAAGCTGGTTGTACATTTCGCGGGAATTCGGGTTGAACGGGTTCACCGCTTCGGTCAGCTGCGCATGGTGCATCGATTCACGGTTAGTCCACAGGGTGGTGGTGATCGACGTACCGATGGAGCCCGCCAGCGTTCGCGTAAAGTTCGACAGGCTCGATGCCGCCGCCATGCGCTCAGGCGGTAAACCGGAAAGCGTGATGGTGGTCAGTGGCATAAAGAAACACGCCACGGCAAAGCCCTGAATAAACTGCGGCCACGCGGACGCGCCAAAGTCCATTCCCGGTTCGAACGTATACGCGCGCCAGTAGAAGCACACGGCGTACATGATAAAGCTGAACGTCACCAGCCTGCGCATGTCGAGCTTGTGGGCGAAGCGGCCAATAATCGGCGACAGCAGAACCGGAATCAATCCAACCGGTGCCGAGGCTAAACCTGCCCAGGTTGCGGTGTAGCCGTATACCTCCTGCAACAGCTGCGGCAGCAGTACAATCGCGCCGAAGTAGAGCATGTAGGCGAGGCTGATACACAGACAGCCAATGGTGAAGTTTCGCGACTTAAACAGCGACAGGTCGACTATCGGGTTATCGTCCGTCAGCTCCCAGACAATCAGGAAGCTCAGCGACACCACCGCGACAATCGTCAGGATGATGATCTCCCGGGAGTTGAACCAGTCCAGCTCTTTGCCCTGGTCGAGCATGACCTGCAGGCTACCGATGCCGATAACCAGCAATGCCAGACCAATGGCGTCGATACGCCGCTGTTCCGTCCGGGTTTCTCTGCCGCGCAGCGTCTGGAGCGTCAGCATTACCACGATGGCGCCAATCGGTACGTTGATGAAGAAGATCCAGCCCCAGTGATAGTTGTCGCTGATATAGCCGCCTAAAATAGGCCCGCAAATCGGGGCGACAATCACGGTCATTGACCATAGCGCAAGCGCAATTGAGCGTTTGGCGGGCGGGTAGTTGTTCAGCAGTAAACTCTGCGACAGCGGAATCAACGGCCCGGCGACAATCCCCTGAATAACGCGGAAGAATATCAGCATCGTCAGGCTGCTGGACATGCCGCACGCCCAGGAGGCAAGAACGAACAATACCGTCGACCAGAGGAACAGCTTCACTTCACCGACGCGCTTTGCCAGCCAGCCGGTAATCGGAATGGAGATGGCGTTTGCCACCCCAAACGAGGTAATGACCCAGGTACCCTGGCTCAGCGACGAGCCAAGGTTACCGGCGATGGTCGGGATCGCCACGTTCGCGATGGTGGAGTCCAGCACCTGCATGAATGTCGCAAGAGAGAGCGCAATGGTCATGATGACCAGCTGCGCCCCTTCCAGCGGTTTTTGCGGCTTTTGCTGTTGCATAACGCTCACCTTCGGATTAACCGGCGTTTGCCTTCACGATGTCATCGATCAGCTTGTTGACCGGATCGAGGCTAATTTCACGGGCGTTACTTTCATAAGCCGGGCTGCTGCGAACCTGGCTTGCCAGGATCTGACCGTCGCGGTTGGCGGTGTCGACCGTCACCAGCGTAGAGAGGCCGATACGCAGCGGGTGATCCGCCAGCTGTTTGGCATCCAGCTCAATACGCACAGGCAGACGCTGAACCACTTTGATCCAGTTACCGGTGGCGTTTTGCGCAGGCAGCAGGGAGAAGGCGCTGCCGGTCCCCATATCCAGGCCGACCACTTTACCGGTGTACTTCACGTCATCGCCGTAGATGTCGCTGACAACCGTCGCGGTCTGGCCGATACGCATATGGGCAAGCTGTGTCTCTTTAAAGTTGGCATCTACCCACAGATTGTCTGCCGGCACGACCGCCATCAGCGGCGTGGTTGGGCTAATCTGCGCCCCTGGCTGGACGGAACGACGGGAGACATAGCCGGTCATCGGGCTGACGATTTTAGTACGCTGCAGGGCAAGCCACGCGTTGCGCACTTCAGTCGCCGCCTGCTGAACGGCGGGCTGGTTTTCCAGGCTGGTGCCCAGCACCATCGCCTGGTTGGCGTTGTACTGTTGAATGGCCACATCCAGCTGTGCCTGAGCGCTGGCCACGGCATCGCGGGCGTGCTGCAGCTCTTCACGGCCAATCAGGTTAGCCGTGCCGAGCGGCACGCGGCGGTTCAGGTCGCTCTGCGCCTGCGCCAGTGCCGTTTTCTGCACGTCGATGTTGGCCTGCAGCTGTTTGCTGTTGATCATCAGCTGGCGGGTCTGACGGACGCTGGAGGCCAGCGCGGTCTGTGCTTTTTCAAACGCCTGCTGTGCGTCGGTTGGATCGAGGGTCACCAACACATCGCCTTTTTGCACAAAGTCGGTATTGTCAGCCCAGACTTTCGTCACGCTGCCCGACACCTGCGCCATAATTTGTACCTGGTTCCCTGCTACGTACGCGTCGTCAGTCTCTTCAGCATGACGCAGTACTAAAAACCAATAGATCCCATATGCCACGGCAATAATGATAAAGAGCAAGGTCAACAGAAGAAGGGCGCTCTTACGTTTGCCTTTCTTGTTGCCCGGCTGCTGCGGGGTAGTGCTCTCCGCATTTGCGCTCATTGTAGTTCTCCACGATCTTCTTATTTTCACATCGGCTGAGCCGACCTGTTGTCAGAAAGGCCAGCAGTGTGACGTGCTGGCCTGTCGGTTTTCTTATGAATCTGGAATGGTGAGCGTGTCGTCGCGTTAGCGCAGCGCCTCAAGAACGGCGCCGTCTTCATCCATCTGGTCCAGACGGGTGAGCAGCTTGCGAGTGATGTGCTCAAGCTGGTCGCGCTCGGCGGTGCTGAGGACAGACCAGAGTTTGTGCAGGCAATTGTGCTGAGGTGGCAGCACCTCGCGCAGGAACTGGTGACCTTTATCGGTCAGTTGCAGATGCAGGCAGCGGCGATCGTTGTCGCTTTCACGGCGCTCAATCCAGCCACGCTTTTCGAGTTCATCGGCAATACGGGTCGCATTGGTACGGGAAGAGCCCAGCGCGCAGCTCAGTTCGGAAGGCTGAATGCTGTGATTTTCCTGAGACTCCAGCGTAATCAACGCCATAAACAACGTCTCGTTAATCCCTTGAGCTTTCAGCATTTTATTACGGTTTTCCAGTAGCTTACCCTGCATGTGCATGCACAGGCGAGTCAGCAGGATTTCCTGGTACGGGAAGTCCTCATGGCGACTGGCGCGGAATTTAAGCATTTGTTCAATGGGCGTAAACGAACTATCCATTTGGGCATAACCTCATTAATTACAGCCGATATAGTAACGATAGTGACAAATAATGTAAATGAATTATTTGTGCGGTTATATCCGCCAAATCAATGTCACCATCAGAAAGCGCCGGGTAAGTCCGTGACCCGGTGAGCACAGAAAGCGTAGGGTGTGAACCCGCTGGAGAAAGGATGTGAGGACGGGGGTCTGAACTATTCATGCCGATTGTAAATATGTCACCCACATTAAAATTTCTGGGATAAATGATTACGTTTACATTAACAGAGTGAAGGGCCTCTTAACACCCTAAGAGGCCAACGCAATGTAAAACTTAGTGAATTGCATCCTGGCGATGGTAACCGCGCCACCATACTAGCAGGTTAAGGGTGGCGACGATGGCCCCAATCGCACATACCCCCGACCAGCCTGCATGCTGCCACGCCGACGCTGAAATGAGCGAACCCGCCGCGCCGCCAATGAAGTAGCTGGTCATGTAACCGGCCGTCAGGCGGTTACGCGCCTCTGGCTTCACGCGATAGATGACGGTCTGATTGGTGATGTGAACGCCCTGAACGGTGAGATCGAGCACCAGGATGCCGACGATCAGCGCCAGCACCGAGACGTGCCCATACCAGATTGCCGCCCAGGAGAGCAGAAGTAAAATCAGCCCTGCGGAGGTGGTCAGGTGGGATTTACCCTTGTCGGCCAGCCCGCCTGCGGGACGCGCGCCCAGTGCGCCTGCGGCACCGGCCAGACCGAACAGGCCAATCACCCCTTCGGAATAATTGAACGGCGGCGCTGCAAGCAGAAACGCCATCGACGTCCACAGAATGCTGAAGTTAGCGAAGGTGAAACAGCCCAGCAGGGCGCGGGTGCGCAGAAGCTTATCCTGGGTGAACAGACTGAAAACGGAGGCCAGCAGTTGAGGATAGTTCAGGTGGTTGTCCTGCTTCACTTTTGGCAGCCCGCGCCACAGCGCCAGCGCCATGATGACCATCAGCACGCTCGCTACCCAGTATACGGTGCGCCAGCCGCCGAGGCTTGCCAGCAGCCCGGCAACGGTACGCGCCAGCAAAATCCCCAGCAGCAGGCCACTCATGATGGTGCCCACCACCTTGCCGCGTTTTTCCGGGGAGGCGAGGGTCGCGGCGAGCGGGACCAGAATTTGCGCCACCACGGAGAACAGCCCCGTCAGCGCGGTACCGACGATCATCATCGTCAGCGACTGGCTGCTGGCGGTGATCAGCATCCCACCGGCGGCCAGCAGGGTCATGGAGACGATCAGCATTCGGCGTTCAAACATATCGCCGAGCGGCACCAGGAACAGCAGTCCGGCGGCATAGCCGAGCTGTGCAGCGGTGACAATAAAGCCTGCGGAGCTGGCGGAGAGATTGAACGCGCGGGCGATGGTGTCGAGAAGAGGCTGCGCGTAATAGTTGCTGGCGACCGCCAGACCCGTTGCCACGGACATTAAAAGGATGAGTGCGGGGCTAAGCCCTTGAGTGGTTTTTGTCATTAGTTTCAGGAATCGTTAGTTGAGTGATTATTTTTCCGGAAACCATAATAGCTAATGATTGTGAATGTTGGGGGATTGTTATGTGTGTGTTTGTGCGGTTAATCCCCTCACCCCAGCCCTCTCCCCAAAGGGGAGAGGGTTAGGGTGAGGGGCAGGGGGG
>NZ_QPFW01000100.1:0-5034 GCF_008122455.1 Enterobacter sp. C6 | reverse complement strand
GGGCGAGGCGCAGGGATGCGCCGAGAGGGCGTGGCCTGCAGGGATGCAGGCTCATGCCCGACCCGATAGCCTGAAGGAATAAGCTGAGGACAAAATTGCCGGGAGAAATTTTGGACAGCGCTTGCGCTGGCCCTGAAAGGGTGAGCCCCAGGGATGGGGCGAACAATCCGCGAAGCGGCGATTTACCGCCGGGAGCCCGGGTCGCCAGGGTGGTGGCGACTGAGCCACCCTGGCACGTTCACCGATCATGTCGTTACAGAGTAGCAAGGAACATAAAGTGAACGGAAATACCACCTTAGCCGTATGTTCCACTCACCCTAACCCTCTCCCCATAGGGGCGAGGGGATTGTTCACTGCTCGTATCATCACTCTTTACGGGTAAAGAACAACGTCACCGTGGCGACGGTGACGCCCAGTTTCTTCATCTCGGTTTTATTAAACAGGTGCGTCTCATCCTGCAGGTACATCCAGTCGTCAAAGTTCAGCAGCCAGGTGCTGCCGTTGGCCTTCACGTTCATGCTGTAATGCCAGTTGAACGCGTTGCCTGCGGCCTGCCCCGTCGCTACCCCTTCGATATCTCCCGCCGTGCCCTCATAGCGATCGGTCCCCAGGCGCCGGATATGCCAGACCCGCTGCTGCTTCTCACCGTCGTCGTAAACAAAATGTTCGTTGAGCGTCAGCGTATCGCCGATAACGTCCCCGGCAATCTCAACGTGAAAGCGGCGGATCTGCTTGCCGCTGCGATCCTGCACCATCCCCCACGCTTCGGTTTTGCCCTGGAAGAAGCGGAAGATATCCAGCCGCGGCTGCTGCTGGCGGTACTCGGTCACCTCCGTGCTACAGCCCGCCAGCAGCATCGTTAATGCCAGCACCATCATCAGGAAACGTTTCATTTTTGGCCTCCGATTAACTGCTGACGCAGCTCAGGATATTGCGTACGGGGAGCCAGCCAGATGGCCAGAAAGCGGGTACTGAACGCTTCTGACTGGCGTGGTCCCAGGGGAATAAAGGTTTTCTGAAGGACCGGATCGCGGTACCAGAACTGCCCCTGCTGGTCATCAAGGACAAACGCCAGCTGTGAGCCCGGTCGAACATCCGGCCACAGCGTCCGGAGCATCCGCAGCCAGGCTTCGCTTTGCGGTTCCTGCGCCAGGATCCCCTGCGCCTGCCACTGGTCACGGGTCGCCTCGACCAGCTCATCGCGATCGATGTCGCGCGCATAGGTAATTATCAGCGCCTGATCCTGGTTCTCCCGACCGTAACGCCCGTCCGGCGTACGCAGCTGGGAGGTATAGACGGTGAACGGCCCCCAGGTGAGCGTGGCATCGCCCACCTTACGCCACGCCAGCCAGTCGGCGGCCTGGGCCGCGGGCATGGCGATCAGCCAAAGCAGCAAAATCGCAGCTCTCATTTTTGTCTCCCCATCAGCAGGTGGAAAAACAGCATCAGCACCAGCCAACCCGGCGCCATCCAGCTGACGACGATAAAGGTCGGCTCCAGAAATGTGATGGCACCCAGCCGCTCGCCAATCAGGTACGCCACCGGGCCTCCTACGGCCGCCAGCAGTGTCAGCAGCCAGCCGGGCAACGTGGTGGCGCGCGTCAGCTGCGTCCAGACGGTGGCGAACATCAGCCACAATGCCACCATCCATAGCGGCATCAGAGACTCGCCCGTGAAGGCTAGCAGTCCCGTCAGCGCCCAGAGCGTATCCAGCAAGCTGCCCGCCGCGGCCAGCCCAATGGCGTAAAAACGGTATACAGACGGCAAGAGCAGGCATGCCAGGATCGCCAGCGTGAGCCAGACAGTCAGGCCTTGTTCTCGAAAAAGCACCACCAGCGCCCAGTAAAGATCGAACGCGACGGCCAGCAGAAAGACCTGAAGATATCGTTTCATACGCGCTCGGCGGTCAGCTGCACCACGCTGATGGTGCGGGCGTTAAACCCGGCTTCGCAGTAGCCAAAGTAGTACAGCCACATGCGGCGGAACCGCTCATCAAAGCCGAGCTTTTCAATCTCCTGCCAGGCGTGGACAAAGCGCTGCCGCCAGTGGGCCAGCGTGCGGGCATAGTCGGGACCCATGTCGAACAGATTGCGCACCACGAAATCGGTGTGGCGCGTCATCAGCTCGTTCATCGCGGTAATGCTCGGCAGGAAGCCGCCGGGAAAAATGTAGCGTTGGATAAAATCGACGCTTTTGCTGTAGTCGCGATAGCGCTGATCCTGAATAGTGATGGCCTGAATTGCCATGCGACCTCCCGGGCGCAGCCGCGCCTGGCAGGTACGGAAGAACGTGGGCAGATAGCGCCGCCCGACGGCTTCGATCATCTCTATCGAGACCAGCTTGTCGTACTGTCCGGTGAGGTCGCGATAGTCGCAGAGCAGCACCTCGACCCGATCCCGCAGCCCGGCGCGGGCGATCCGCTCGGTCGCCCAGACGTATTGCTCCTGCGATAGCGTGGTGGTGGTCACCCGACAGCCATAATGACGGGCCGCGTATTCCGCCATCGCGCCCCAGCCGGTGCCAATTTCCAACAGGTGGTCACCCGGGTTTAGCGCCAGCTGGTCGCACAACCGCGCCATTTTGGCCTGCTGAGCCGCAGTGAGATCCTGCTCGTCCTCCGTAAACAAGGCGCTGGAATAGAGCAGCTCCTTATCCAGAAAATGGGCATAGAAGGTGTTCCCCAGATCGTAATGGGCGGCAATATTTTCACGTGCCTGCGCGCGGGAATTTCGCCGCGTCCAGTGGCGTAGCCGCTCCAGCGGCCTGCCGAGCAGGCGGAACCCGTTTTCCAGACGGCCAAGCACTTCGCCGTTAAGCGCCAGAAGTTCCAGAAGCGGCGTGAGGTGCGCGGTTTCCCATTCGCCGTCCATCCAGGCTTCTGCCGCGGCAAGGCTCCCGCCCGTTAAGACGCGCCAGTAGACGCCGGGCGTGAGGATCTGCACGTCGGCATGCAGCGCGGAGGATGTCTCGCCAAAATGAAAGGTCTGCGCCCCTTCACACAGCGTGAGCGAGCCGCCGCGAATGCCGCTTAACAGACGAAAAAGCAGCCAGCGCGCAAGGCGCACGTTGCGCGGGATATCGGGTTCTAACGCAAAGACGGGATCGGTCATGAGCGTTCACTCCTGCTGACGGGATGGTTATACAGCGGCACGCGCTTGAGCCACAGGCGCAGCGCCTGCCAGTAAATGGCGAAAACGGTTTTCAGGGTCATAAGCGGGATACGCAGAAGCAGCGAACGCAGCGCGGGGCGCGTCAGAGGCTCCCGGCGCAGCGCCAGCGTGGCGTCGAACACCTTCGCTTCCTGATGATTTTCAATGTGCATATGCAGCGTGTTATCCGGGTCGTTGAAGCGCCAGTGGTAGATCATGTCCATCGGGTTGAAGGGAGAAACGTGAAACGCTTTTTTCGTGGGCTGGGCATGTTGCCCGTCGACCGCGTAATAATGACGCTCGTTCCACGGCGTGTTGCGAACCTCCGCCAGCACCCAGCGCAGGGTACCCTTCCCGTCATAGCAGTAGTAAAAGTTGACCGGATTGAAATGGAATCCGAAATAGCGCAGCTGCGTCAGGAGCATGACCCGCCCGTCCGGACGTTCCCCGGTAAGGCTCTCCAGCCTGCTCAGCACGTTCTCTTTAAGCGGCGTGCCGAGCGGGTAGTCCGCGTCGTGGAACGAGGCGGCGGCAAAGCGATTGCTCCGCACGCCGACGGACGCCAGCAGCGGCAGCTCATCGAGATCCAGCCAGGCCATAAACACGCTGTAGCGAAACTCATGGGTTTTCGGCTGCAGGCGGCGGTGGCGTAAGACGCCGTGGTAAAGGCAGCTGTTCATCTCAGTTCCCCTCTCCGGCAGCTATCGCATTGACCACGTCCAGCGCGCTGCGCACCCCGTCCTCATGAAAACCGTTGTACCAGTAGGCTCCGCAGAACCAGCTCCGCCGGTGGCCGTTGATCTCGCCGCGCCGCGCCTGCGCCCGCCAGCTTTGCGGGTTAAACAGCGGATGCTCATAAACAAAGCGTTGCAGAACGAAGCGTTCATCCACCGGCGCGTCCGGGTTCAGCGTGACGCAGAACAGCGGGCTGCCCGCAGGCAGCCCCTGCAGGATGTTCATGTTGTAGGTGACACAGGCGCTGGCCTGCGCCTGCTCGCTCAGACGGTAGTTCCAGCTGGCCCAGGCGCGCGGCCGCACAGGCAGCCAGCGCGGATCGCTGTGTAAAACGACCTCGTTGCGCTGCCAACCGATATCACCCAGCACTTCGCGCTCGGCGGGCGTCGGGTCATCAAGCATCGCCAGAGCACTGGCGGAGTGGCAGGCAAAGATCACCTGGTCGAAGGTATGGCTGGCGTCGTCGAGCTGGAGGGTGACGCCATCCGCATGGCGTTTCACACGCTGCACCGGCGCGTTCAGGCGCAGCGTCAGGCGGTCGCCCAGCTTATCCAGCATGGCGCGGATATACTCCCGCGAGCCGCCCGGGACGACGTACCACTGCGGACGATGGGTGATATCCAGCAGGCCGTGGTGGTGAAAGAAACGCAGGAAGAGCGGCAGCGGGAAACGCTTCATCTCCTGCAGCGACGAGGACCAGATGGCGGCCCCCATCGGCAGAATGTAGTGGCGCGCAAAAAACGGCGTGAAGCCGTGCTGCTGCAAAAACGTCTGCAGCGTGGCGCTCGGGTCCACCTGCCCGTCCAGCGCCGCTTTCGCCAGGCGGTTAAAGCGAACGATCTCGCCCAGCAGCCGCCAGAATGCCGGATTCACCAGGTTTCGACGCTGGGCAAACAGCGATGTCAGGGTGTGTCCGTTGTACTCAAACCCCGTCGCGGGATTGTGTACCGAAAAGCTCATCTGCGTTTTTTGCCCGCTGATGCCCAGCTCGCTGAGCAGGCCCATAAAACGCGGATAGGTGCGATCGTTATAGACGATAAACCCGGTATCGATCGCGTATGTGCCCTGTGGCGTTGCCACGTCAACCGTTGCGGTATGGCCGCCCGGCGTGGCGCCTGCTTCAAACAGGGTTACCTGATGGTGCCCGGCC
>NZ_QPFW01000099.1:0-4921 GCF_008122455.1 Enterobacter sp. C6 | reverse complement strand
TACGGCGGCTTAAGCCTGAGCGAGGCCTGCGAGCGCGTGGTTATGGAAAAACTGCCTGCCCTGGGCGGCGTCGGTGGGCTCATTGCGGTGGATCGTGAGGGCAACGTGGCCCTGCCGTTCAACAGCGAAGGCATGTATCGCGCCTGGGGTTATGCCGGTGATGAACCGAGCACGGGCATCTATCGTGAATAAGGGGGCAGCGCGTGCCGCACAGTGAAGAACTGGACAACCGCGAAGTGCTGGCTGTCCATCAGCTCGATATTGCGTTTCAGGAAGAGCGGCAGTTCATTCCCGCAGTACAGAATTTATCGTTCACGCTCAGGCGCGGCGAGACGCTGGCGATTGTTGGCGAGTCCGGCTCCGGGAAATCGGTTACCGCGCTGGCGCTAATGCGCCTGCTGGAACAGACGGGCGGGCAAATCAGCAGCGAGAAAATGCTCCTGCGCCGCCGCAATCGTCAGGTCATTGATTTAAATGAGCTAAGCGGTTCGCAGATGCAGAGCGTGCGCGGGGCGGATATTGCGATGATCTTCCAGGAGCCAATGACCTCCCTGAACCCGGTGTTCCCGGTCGGGGAGCAAATTGCCGAGTCCATCCGTCTGCATCAGGGGCTGAGCGGCGATGAAGCGCTCAAAGAGGCCCGACGGATGCTGGAGCTGGTGCGCATTCCGGAGGCGCAGGCCATTCTGGGGCGCTATCCGCATCAGCTTTCCGGCGGCATGCGCCAGCGGGTGATGATTGCCATGGCGCTCTCCTGCCGTCCCGCAGTGCTGATTGCCGACGAACCAACGACGGCGCTGGACGTGACGATTCAGGCGCAGATCCTGCAGCTCATCAAAGTCCTGCAGCAGGAGATGGAGATGGGGGTGATTTTCATCACCCACGATATGGGCGTGGTCGCCGATATCGCCGATCGCGTACTGGTGATGCACAAGGGCAGCGCGGTGGAAACCGGTACGGTTGAGCAGATTTTTCACGCGCCCGTGCATCCTTACACCAAAGCCCTGCTGGCGGCGGTTCCGCGTCTGGGGGCGATGAACGGCAGCGATTTGCCGCGCCGCTTCCCCCTGATTTCTCTCGAGGCGTCTGAGCAGCAGGAGGATGAGCGCGAGCAGGACACCGTGGTGCCGGGTAAGCCCATTCTGGAAGTGCGCGATTTGGTCACCCGCTTTCCGCTGCGCAGCGGCGTACTGAACCGGGTGAAGCGCGAAGTGCACGCGGTGGAAAACGTCAGTTTCGATCTCTGGCCGGGCGAAACGCTGGCGCTGGTGGGGGAGTCCGGCTGCGGTAAATCTACCACCGGACGCGCGTTGCTCCGTCTGGTGGAGTCACAGGAAGGCAGTATTACCTTTAACGGTGAGCGCATTGATATCCTTCCGGACAGCAGGCTGCAGGCGGTGCGGCGGGATATTCAGTTTATTTTCCAGGATCCCTATGCCTCCCTCGATCCGCGCCATACGGTGGGGTATTCGATCATGGAGCCGCTGCGGGTACATAACCTGCTCGACGGCGAAGCGGCACAGCGTCGCGTGGCCTGGCTGCTGGAGCGCGTCGGCCTGAAGCCGGAGCACGCCTGGCGTTATCCACACGAGTTTTCCGGCGGACAGCGGCAGCGTATCTGCATCGCCCGCGCGCTGGCGCTAAACCCGAAAGTGGTGATTGCCGATGAGTCCGTCTCGGCGCTGGATGTCTCTATCCGGGCGCAAATCATCAACTTATTGCTGGATTTACAGCGGGATATGGGCATTGCCTTTCTGTTTATCTCGCACGACATGGCGGTGGTCGAGCGCATCAGCCATCGCGTGGCGGTGATGTTTATGGGGCAAATCGTGGAAATTGGTCCGCGAAGAGCGGTGTTTGAGAACCCACAGCACCCGTACACCCGCAAGCTCATCGCGGCGGTCCCGGTAGCCGATCCCGCGCATCGTCACGGCCAGCGCGTGCTGCTGCAGGATGAAATGCCGAGCAATATTCGTAAGCGTGGCGAGGCCGTGGAGCGCGTGACGCTGCGCGAGGTCAGTCCGGGTCATTTCGTGGCGCCCCCGCGTCAGGACAATGCCTTTTCGCGGTTATAACTTTCAACAGGCAGGAGAACACAATGGTTACATTTGTAGCGCGTAGATGGTTGTTAGCCGCGAGCGTGACGGCAGCCCTGGCCGCTGCCCCCGCGTTCGCTGCCAAAGATGTGGTGGTTGCCGTCGGCTCTAATTTCACCACGCTCGATCCGTATGACGCCAACGACACGCTCTCTCAGGCGGTGGCGAAATCGTTCTACCAGGGCCTGTTTGGCCTGGATAAAGAGATGAAGCTCAAAAACGTGCTGGCGGAGGGGTACACCGTGTCCGACGACGGACTGGTGTATACCATCAAGCTCAGGACCGGCGTGAAGTTCCAGGATGGGACAGATTTCAATGCGGAGGCGGTGAAGGTTAACCTCGATCGCGCCAGCAATCCGGAAAATAGCCTCAAGCGCTATAACCTGTATAAAAATATCGCCAGCACCGAGGTGGTCGACCCGGCAACGGTAAAAATCACCCTGAAAGAGCCGTTCTCCGCGTTTATCAATATTCTGGCGCATCCGGCAACGGCGATGATTTCCCCTGCCGCGCTGAAGAAATACGGCAAGGAGATCGGCTTCCACCCTGTTGGCACCGGTCCGTACGAGCTGCTCACCTGGAACCAGACCGATTTTGTGAAGGTGAAGAAATTCGCCGGATACTGGCAGCAGGGGCTGCCGAAGCTCGATACCATCACCTGGCGCCCGGTGGTGGACAACAACACCCGCGCGGCGATGCTGCAAACCGGCGAGGCGCAGTTTGCCTTCCCGATCCCGTATGAGCAGGCCGCCATTCTGCAGAAAAACAGCAAGCTGGAGCTGGTCGCCAGCCCGTCGATCATGCAGCGTTACATCAGCATGAACGTCACGCAAAAGCCGTTCGATAACCCGAAGGTGCGTGAGGCCATCAACTACGCCATTAACCGTCAGGCGCTGGTGAAGGTCGCCTTTGCGGGCTATGCCACTCCGGCCACCGGCGTGCTGCCGCCGGCTATCGCCTATGCGCAAAGCTATCAGCCGTGGCCGTACGATCCGGCCAAAGCGCGCGAGCTGCTGAAAGAGGCGGGCTTCCCGAACGGCTTCAGCACCACGCTGTGGTCCTCGCATAATCACAGTACCGCTCAGAAGGTGCTGCAGTTTACCCAGCAGCAGCTGGCGCAGGTCGGCATCAAGGCGCAGGTGACCGCGATGGATGCCGGACAGCGTGCGGCAGAGGTGGAGGGCAAAGGGCAGAAAGAGAGCGGCGTGCGGATGTTCTATACCGGCTGGTCGGCCTCGACCGGTGAAGCAGACTGGGCGCTGTCGCCGCTGTTTGCCTCGCAGAACTGGCCGCCAACCCTGTTCAACACCGCGTTTTACAGCAACCCGCAGGTGGACAAAGACCTGGCCGATGCCCTGAAAACCACCAAACCGGAGGAGAAAGCGCGTCTCTACAAGGACGCGCAGGACATCATCTGGAAAGAGTCGCCGTGGGTGCCGCTGGTGGTGGAGAAACTGGTGTCAGCCCATAATAAAGCGTTGACCGGGTTCTACATTATGCCGGATACGGGCTTTAGCTTTGACGATGCGGATTTAAAATAAACCTCATGCTGAATTATGTGTGTAAACGCCTGCTGGGGCTTATCCCGACGCTGCTGATTGTGGCGATCCTGGTGTTTCTGTTTGTCCATATGCTGCCGGGCGATCCGGCGCGTCTGGTTGCCGGGCCTGAAGCGGATGCCACCGTCATTGAGCTGGTGCGTAAGCAGCTTGGCCTCGACCAGCCGCTGTATATGCAGTTCATCCATTATATTTGCAACGTTCTGCAGGGCGATTTTGGTATCTCGATGGTATCGCGCCGTCCGGTGTCGGAGGAGATTGCCAGCCGCTTTATGCCGACGTTCTGGTTAACGATTGCCAGTATGAGCTGGGCGGTCGTGTTTGGGCTGGGCGCCGGGATTGTCGCGGCCGTCTGGCGCAACCGCTGGCCGGACAAGCTCGGCATGGCGCTGGCGGTGACCGGCATCTCCTTCCCGGCGTTCGCGCTGGGGATGCTGCTGATGCAGATCTTCTCCGTCGAGCTGGGCTGGCTGCCGACCGTCGGGGCCGATACCTGGAAGCATTACATTCTGCCTTCCATGACGCTGGGGGCTGCCGTGTCGGCGGTGATGGCCCGCTTTACCCGCGCCTCGTTTGTTGACGTACTGAGCGAAGATTATATTCGCACCGCGCGGGCGAAAGGGGTCAGCGAGAAGTGGGTCATTCTCAAGCACGGGTTCCGCAATGCGATGATCCCGGTGGTGACGATGATGGGACTGCAGTTTGGCTTCCTGCTGGGCGGCTCTATCGTCGTGGAAAAGGTCTTCAACTGGCCGGGGCTGGGACGCCTGCTGGTCGATTCCGTCGAGATGCGCGACTACCCGGTGATTCAGGCGGAAGTCCTGCTTTTCTCGCTGGAGTTTATTCTTATCAACTTAGTGGTGGATGTGCTCTATGCCGCCATTAACCCGGCCATCAGGTACAAGTAAGATGCGATTGTTGAACTGGCGACGTCAGGCCGTTTTAAACGCGATGCCGGGTCTAAAACCGGACCACGTCCGCACCCCGTGGTCTGAATTCTGGCGGCGTTTTCGCCGTCAGCCGGTCGCGATGACCGCGGGGCTGTTTGTGCTGCTGCTAATTGCGGTGGCGGTGATTGCGCCGTGGGTGGCGCCGTTTGATGCGGAAAACTATTTTGACTACGACCGTCTGAACGACGGACCGTCGATGCTGCACTGGTTCGGCGTGGACTCCCTCGGGCGCGATATCTTTAGCCGCGTGCTGGTGGGGGCGCAGATCTCGCTTGCCGCCGGGGTGTTCGCGGTGCTGATCGGCGCGGCCATCGGT
>NZ_QPFW01000098.1:0-4835 GCF_008122455.1 Enterobacter sp. C6 | reverse complement strand
GTCCCTAACGCTGCCGCGATATCGTTGAAGGCGGCGCTGGGCATGTGGGTGCTGTGGAACTCCCCCTATACCGACCGCCTGCTGAACACCATTGAGAATGCCAACGAAGAGGGAAAAGGCTACTACGAAGGGCTATATGAAAACGGTGACGGGCCGATCAAGGAGTTCACCGCGAACAATAACGGCATCATGCTGGAGGCCCTGCTGTTCAAAAAAGAGGGAAAACTGCTGGCCTTCAACACCGACAACCCGAAGAGCAAGGATTTTGCCCCATCGCTGTGGGATCAAAAGCTGCTCGATCAGTTTGAAGAGAACAACGCGCTGCGCAGTCGCCCGTTCCTGAGCAGCACGCCGGCCGTAAAAAGCTGGTGCGACCGGACCGGCGTCACGCAGCGTACCAAACCCGCCTGTCAGGCCTGTCAGTGCGCGTCATGCAGCGTGGACGAGCCCGTTAAACTGCCACCGGTGACTGCGCAATGCTTAAAACCATAGCCAGAGGGCTCGCGGGATTACTCCTCGCAGGCGCGATCATCTTTGCTCTGTTTGGCCATCAGGGAGCAGGCTGGCGCTGGCTCATCAACGGCGGCTGGCACTCCAGCGCGCGTATCTCTGCCCTGACGCCGGAAGAACAGAAATGGGCGGCAACCGCCTGGCGCTATTTCGTCAATAATACCCAGCCGCAAACGGGGCTGGTCAACGGGAGCGACAAACAGCCCCGCGTCACGCTCTGGCAAATGGGCGATACGCTTATCGCCCTGCTGGCGGCAAAAGAGCTGGGGCTAATTGATGACGCCGAGTATGACGCTCGTTTAACCCGTCTAATGGGCACCCTTAACCGCCTGACGCTGACCGAGTTCCGGACGCCGGGCCGGCTCTATTCCAGCCAGACGGCGGCGCCGATCGATTTTAGCGGCAACCCCGTCAAAAATGGCTGGTCCGCGCGCGACATGGCGCGTCTGATGCTCGCCCTGCGCCTCACCGCTGAGCGGGAGCCACAGTACAGTGAATACCTCGATAAAATTATCCTGCGCTGGAATTTCTGCCCGGTCATCGACGGCGAAGGCGAACTGTGGTCATCTTCGCTGCAAAACGGTCAGCCGGTGGTCCGGGAAGAGCTACGTCTGGGCGAGAGCGAATACGCCGCGACGGCGTTTCATCTATGGGGTTTTTCCCCGGATAAAGCGTTTACGCCGCCTATGAACCACGTCATCATCTCTCAACGGCGGCTGGCCGTGGATGCCCGGGATCCGCGCACCACGTGGCAGCCCTCCCTGATTACCACCCTTCCCTATATGCTGCCGGGCCTGGAGTTTGGCTGGGAGCCCGAAAGCGTTGCGGCCGATCTGCAAAAGCGTCTGCGCAAGCAGGCCGAAAACGTCTGGCTAAGCCAGAAGACCCGTTGGGAGACCGATAAGATCCTGACGGCCAGGGCAGATTTCTCGCTCTCTCAGGCGCCCTGGCATATTCAGGATACCGTCTGGGGAAATGGCTATGCCTGGAACTCTGTCGGCGACGATGGCCGGGACTACACCCGTTTCGCGCAGGTATCGACCAAAGCAGTCTTTGCCCTGTGGGCCCTGTGGGACACCCCGTACACCGACGTGCTGATGACGGTTACAAAACACCTTAACGATCCGCAGAAAGGCTGGTACGAGGGCCGTCAGGAAGCCACGGGGGATACCAACGCTGCCTTAACCCTCTCAACCAATGCCACGGTTCTGGAAGCCCTTTTCTTTAAACACAACGCCGGGCCGCTGTTTGACGTGCATCGATCGAAGAAAGAGAGCTATTTTTCACGCCGTCTGGCAGAGGAATACACGCCCATCGGGCACTGTCTACCGGGCGAAAGCACCCTAAGGAGGACGCCGTGAAGTTTTATCGCGATCTGTTTGAATCCAGCCTGAACCGCGTCTTTCCGAATAATGAAAAAACCGCGTTTTTTCAGACGTTCTATGACGCCTTCGTCCACATGTCACCCGAAACTGAAGCGCATTTTTCTCGTCTGCCGGATCGGGAAGGTCAGCAGACCCTGTTTAAAAGCTTCTTCGCCATGCTTGCGGTAGACGGCGCATTAATCGTGCCTGATTTTCTCGAACGCCTGGCGCGGGAGCAAAGCGACGACGGTCTCCACCTCCCCCCGCGATTTTTTGCCCTGTGGCGCGAAGCGATGTTGAACGCGGTGAGCCTGCGCGATCCGCAGTGCGACGATGAGATCCTGACGGCCTGGGCCATGGCGATCGCGCCCGGGTTGGAATACCTTCGCCGACAGGCAGAACTGCACTACCGCGCGTAGGGAGGATCACGATGAGCACATTCACGTACGATCTTAACGCGCTGCCAGCCGCCGTCATGATTTATGACCGCGGGGAACGCCTGCAGGCCTGGAATCACAACGTGGCCCTGTTTTATCCGGTCATAACCCCGTGGCTGAAGGTGGGGACGACCCTTGAGGCGCTGGCGGAACGCTTTATCGATGCCGTTTACAACGTCGACCCCGGCCTGCGTCAGACGCTGCGGGAGTCAGTGGTACGCAACTGTCGACAGGATAAACACTGCGAAGTGCGGCAGGCAGGCCAGCGGCGGATCTTCGTTCAGCATCAGCGGCTTTCGGACGGCGGTATTGTCAGCCTGCACAGCGATATTACGGAGCTGGATGAAGCGCAGCGCGCGCGCCACCAGCTGCATGACGACTTTCTGCTGACGGCGGAATCCATTCATATCGGGATCTGGGACTGGCAGGTTTCCGGCGACACGCTCCAGGTGAACGACACCCTGCTTGCCATGCTTGGCCAGTCGCGCACACAGTGGCGATATCCGGTGCGGTTTTTGCTCAATCAGGTCCACGAGGACGATCGCGCAGCGCTGCGCAAGGCGCTGCACGCTTCGAAGCAGGATCACCGTCCGGTCTTTGAATGTGAAATTCGCGTACATCATCCTACCGAAGGACTGCGCTGGATGCTGCTGTCAGGCCAGGTGGTCACGCTCTCCATTGAGGGAAACGCCGAGCGCGTGATTGGCACGCTGCAGGATATTACGCGGCGCAAAGAGGCTGAAATTCAGGCGTTCGCCTCGGCCCTTGAGGCACAAAAAGCCAATGAGGCAAAAAGCGCGTTCCTGGCGAATATGAGCCATGAAATTCGTACCCCGATGAACGGCATTATTGGCATGACCCAGCTGTGCCTGGATACGTCTCTCAGTGCCGATCAGCGCGATTACCTGACGCTGGTGATGAGTTCTGCCCAGTCTCTGCTGCATATCATCAACGATATTCTCGACTTTTCCCGTATCGAAGCCGGCAAAGTAGAGCTGGAGACGGACCCTGTGCCTGTCCGCCCCTTCATTCAGTCGCTTATTCGTCCGCACATGCCGGGGGCGAGCGAAAAAGGCATCGAGCTGCTGGTTGATATTGCGCCCGACGTTCCCGACGTGCTGCTGGTCGACGGCGCGCGACTGCGCCAAATCCTGACCAATCTGCTGGGCAACGCGCTGAAATTTACGCATCAGGGAGAAGTGATCCTGGTTGTTGAGCCCGACGATAGCGCGGATCGATGGCGTTTTCGCGTGCGCGACAGCGGCATTGGCATACCGACAGATAAGCAGAAGGCCATTTTTGAAGCCTTTAGCCAGGCGGATAACTCAACCACACGCCGTTATGGCGGTACGGGGCTCGGTCTAACCATCTCTGCGCGACTGGTTGCGGCGATGGGGGGCGAATTAACGGTCTCCAGCGAGCCGGGAAAAGGCAGCGAATTTTCGTTCTCGCTGCCGCTGGTGGCACAGACCCTGGCGCCTGGCGAGCGCCCACATAGCCATCGCTTTAACGGTGACTCCGTGCTGGTAGTTGATGATAACGAGACCAATCTGCGGCTGCTGGCAGCAATGCTCAGCCAGATGGGGCTGAAACCCACCTGCGTCAACAACGCCAGCGAGGCCATCACCCGGGTTAAAGCTGGAACAGTATGGCCGCTGATCCTGCTGGACGCACAGATGCCGGATATGGACGGCGTGTCTCTGGCCCTTGAGCTTTCAGTTCTGCCGCAGGTTGCTGAGAGCCATATCATCATGCTGAGCTCCATGAGCCGACATTTTGATATCAATATGCTGAAGCGGATCGGGATCAAGAACTATCTGCATAAGCCTATCGCCCAGGATGAATTACATCAGGCGATTGCCGCCGCGTTTGAACGTTCGCCGGCGCCCGTGGGTGAAAGCACGCCCGCGCCTGTCGCCTCGCCAGGGGCTACGGGACTGCGGATCCTGCTGGCAGAAGATAATCTGGTTAACCAGAAGGTCGCCGCGCGCCTGCTTGAGCGGCTCGGGCACACCTGTCAGATCGTCGATAATGGCGTCTCGCTGCTGGAACGCTGGCGCGCGGGCGCGTGGGACGTTCTGCTGATCGACCTTCAGATGCCAGAGATGGACGGTGAGACCGCCATTCGCCTGCTGCGTGAAGAAGAACGGTCCCGGCCTGGCCCGGCTCAGCCCACCGTCGCCATGACCGCACACGCCATGCAGGGGGACAAAGAGCGCTGTCTTAACATGGGATTCGACGGCTACATTGCCAAACCCATCAGCCAGGAGCGTCTCGCTGAAGAGATTGCTCGCGTGCTTCAGCGCCACGAAGATTCCTCCGGTCTTCCGGATGAAGCTCGCCTGCTGAAGCAGTGTGCTGACGACCCTGACCTGGTGCAGGAGCTGCTGGCCCTGTTTGGCGAAGGGCTGGAGGAGGCCATGAAGGCCATCACCCGAGCTATCGACAGCGACGACCGCGACGCGCTGCGCCGCGCGGCCCACAAGCTGCGGGGAGAAGCCGTCACCCTGGACTTCAGCACGCT
>NZ_QPFW01000097.1:0-4686 GCF_008122455.1 Enterobacter sp. C6 | reverse complement strand
GCGCCGATGGCCGAAGGAGCGGCGCTGAACGAATATGGCGAGCTGCCGCAGCACATTCGCGACAAAATCAAAGCCCACGCCGCCGCGTGCGACAACATCGCGGTCTTCTTTGGGGAAGATATCTTTATTGCCTTCGGGGCAGTGCTGCTGATCGACGCGTTCCTGAAAGAGAATGGCATTCAGGGCATTGAACCGCTGCATATCGGCCTGTGGGCCATTCCAACCGCCATTGCGGCATTGATTATTCATATGACGCGCCTGCTGCGCCTCGATGCAAGTATCCGTCGCGACGTGATGGCCTGGCGTGCAGAGCAGGGTACGCAGGAGGCCGCGCAATGATGACGCTTATCACCATCCACCGCGTGTACTACCTGATTGGCTTTGTCGTGATGCTGCTGGTTGTGATGACCCTGCGCGATCGCGCCAATCCGAAGCGCTTTACCACCGCGCTGTTCTGGTTCTTGTTTGGCGGGATCTTCCTGTTTGGCGATCTGATGGTTCAGGAACTCGGCAAATCGCTGGCGTACCGGATTATCGGCGGCGGCGTTATCGCCATCGCGCTGCTGGCGGGGTTTGGTCTGGTCGGGAAAGGGCACTACAAAATGTCTACCGAGGAGGAGCGCGTTGCCTCATCGAATCGGCTCAAAAACTGGCTGTTCCTGCCCGCGCTGATGATCCCGGTGGTGACGGTGCTGGGCACGTTATTCCTGAAGGGCGTTTCGGTCGGCGGCGTGTTTCTGCTCGATCAGAAGCAGCTCACCCTGGCGGCGCTTTGCGTGGCCTGCGTCGCGGCGATCCTCACCGGCTGGTGGCTGACCAAAGGCACGCCGCTGCATGCCGTTCGTCAGTCCCGTCGTCTTGTCGATACTATCGGCTGGGCGGTGATCCTGCCGCAGATGCTGGCCATGCTCGGCGGCGTGTTCGTGGTGGCCAACACGGGCGACTCGGTACAGAAGGTGGTGAGCCTGTTTGTGAACCCGGATAGCCGCTTTATGCTGGTGGTGATTTACTGCGTGGGTATGGCGCTGTTTACCATGATTATGGGTAACGCCTTTGCGGCCTTCCCGGTGTTAAGTGCCGGTATCGCCTTGCCGTTTCTGATCAACGTGCATCACGGCAACCCGGCGCCGCTGCTGGCGATTGGCATGTACGCAGGCTATTGCGGCACGCTGATGACGCCGATGGCCGCGAACTTCAATATCGTTCCCGCCGCGCTGCTGGAGCTGAAAGACAAATATCAGGTGATCAAGATCCAGATCCCGACCGCGTTAACCCTGCTGGTGGTGAACGTGTTCTTAATGTATTTCCTCGTGTTTCGCTAAGGAGCTGTTATGGAATTAACGCAACATCAGGCCGACGCGTTTGCCCGCATGCCTTTGACCTATTTGCGCCAGGAATACCCGAACCACATCATGCACCTGCTGAATGATGATGGTGACGTTCTGCCGCCCCGCGAACTGCACCCGATTTTCTACGGCTGTTTCGACTGGCACTCGGCGGTGCACGGCTACTGGCTGCTGCTGCGCTGCGTGCGCCTCTATCCGGAACTACCGTGCCGGGACGCGATCGTCGCGCTTTTTGACGAGCACATGACCGAAGAGAACGTGGCGAAGGAGCTGGCCTATTTCACCGCGCCGTTCCGCGCCTCGTTTGAGCGCCCGTATGGTTACGGCTGGCTGCTGGCGCTGGCTCAGGAGCTGAAACAGTCGTCGCTGCCGCAGGCCGCAGGCTGGTACCAGACGCTGGAGCCGCTCACCCAGGATATTCGCAACCGGCTGGTGGATTACCTCGGTAAGCTCACCTACCCGATCCGCGTCGGGACGCACTACAACACCGCGTTTGCCCTCGCGCTGGCGCTCGATTACGGTCGCACAGTGGGAGACAAGGCGCTTGAACAGGCGATTCTGGCGGCAGCGGAGCGGTTTTATCTCGCCGACACGCGCTATCCGGCACACTATGAACCCGGCGGAGACGAGTATATTTCCGGCGCGCTGACGGAGGCGCTGCTGATGAGCAAAGTGTCTGAAGACTTCCCGGCCTGGTTTGATGCGTTTCTGCCAGAGGTGGGCGCCGTTACGGCACTGATGAACCCGGCGGAGGTGAGCGACCGTACCGACCCGAAAATTGCCCATCTGGACGGGTTAAACCTCAGCCGCGCGTGGTGTATGAAGCACATTGCGAAAGCGCTTCCTGCCAGCCACCCGGCGCAACCGGCGTTGCGCGAGGCGGTGACGAAACACCTGGCCGCCAGCGTCGGGCATGTCGTCGGCAGCCACTATAGCGGCGGACACTGGCTGGCGAGCTTTGCGCTGCTGGCGCTGGAGTAAACAAACGAGTCGTCTTTCTTGCCGGGTGGCGCTGCGCTTACCCGGCCTACATTGTGCAACGCTTGCCTGTAGACCGTGCAGGGCGCAGCCTAAATTTCTTTGATTTTTAATGCGATTAATACCTTAGTCGGATATTTTTCCGTCATTTCTCTGGAAACAGATATCTTTTTTACCATCGCAAAAGTGTACGATACTCGGCCACATACCCACAGTGGATGGATGGTTAATATGGCTGTTATACCTTTGTTGCCTAAAGAAGGAATCGCACTTGTGTTGGCAAACATGAGGATTGCAAGAGCGCATGGTATGAGTAGAAACATGGCTATCCCGACAACCTATCTTTGGTTTTATCAAAAAGTAAGAAATAAGGGGCCGTGGGATTACAAGCAGGGACACCCTGAGTTAGCAAATTTTGGGAACTTCAATTATGGTTCGGCTGGTTATGCCGCCGGGATACCATCAAAAACGCTATTGATGGGGGCTGGATGGGCGCAGGAAAGAGCTAAAACCTCCAAAAAGAAATGGGGGCACTGGTATCAAAAACCGCCTTATGGGGATGATCCTCACGATCAGTTTTGGATAAGGCAAGGTATAGAATATGCAAAGAAATACGGTTATTAAACGGCTTCATTTCTTACTCACAACGATTCTATTGCTCGTTGTTTGTGGGTTTCTGACATATCAATACTATTTTAATGCACCTCCTCACGATAGTTTTGTCAGCAAACAGAAACTCTCTGATACCGTCACACTGTACATAACAAAGTATGATGATGGGGGCGCTACGGTGTCGGGTGTTTACCGCTTCTACTTAGATAAAGACAACAGCGGGAACATTATGAAAGCCCTTGAAGATCGATCACCATTCCTTGAAGCCAACACAAGCAATGTTACTGCTTCAGCTTATGGGAGCACGGTAAATGTAAAAATCACTGGCAAGGTTTATTCATTCACTAATTCTGATCTGTTCTATGCAGATGGTGTAGCGATCATGCCTGTAATTAACCTCATAGCCAATGGAATAAGAGATTAATCAAAATAAGGAGTTATAGAAATGGCTGTACCAGTACACCTCTTTTTGAAAGACGATGGCGGAGCAATGATCCGTGGCGGTTCTGATGTTGCAGACCGTGAAGGAAGTATAGAGCTCAGGGATCTGATTCATAACCTGAGCATTCCAACAGATGATGCAACGGGTAAACTTACAGGTACAAGGCAACACTCAGCTTTCAGTTTAACAAAAGCAATTGATTCATCTTCACCCTATCTATATAAAGCAGTCGCTACAGGTCAGACGCTTCATAGTGCTGAATTAAAGTTCTACCACATCAATGATGCTGGTCAGGAAGTGGAATACTTCAACATCCTTATGGAAGGTGTGAAAGTCATTTCAATAACTCCAATAATGCATGATACAAGAGATTGTCCCGGTACAGGTCACATGGAAAATGTATCTTTGCGATATGCAAAAATCACCTGGAAAATTCTGGACGGAAATATTCAGTACACTGATGCCTGGAACGAACGCCCTACAGCCTATGCGTAAAAACGAGCAGCGCCTCTCGGCGCTGCAATAGTTTACGCTGATGCCCAAACAGCAGGGCGCAGCCTGCTCAGGCTAAATAAGACCGATCCCGTTGAGGCAATCACCGCAATCCACAGCGCCAGATGCACGGCCCGGTCATCAAGCGTTTGATGATCTGACCCTGTAGTCACAGCCAGCAGCACCCCCACCACGGCGGCGCCGAGACACTGGCCGAATGTCCTCACAATCGACAACACGCCGGAGGCATAGCTGGCATATTCTCGCGCGACGTTAGAGAGCATTTCCCGGTTATTGGGGCTCTGGAAGCAGCCAAATCCAATACCGCATACCAGACTGCGCAGGCAGATATTCCACACGGAAGGATTGTCCGGCAACGTGGCCAGCAGGACCAACCCACCCACAAAAATCACCAGCCCGAGGGTCGAGATCAGCGGCGCGGAGATCGTATCCGCCCAGCGACCCGCGTGCGGCGCGATCAGCACGATGCCAATCGGCCACGGTGTGAACAGCAGCGCCGACACCACCGGGCTGTAGCCATACACGCTCTGAAACAGGAACGGCAGCGCGACAAACGTGATCCCCTGGCTCACAAACGACGCCAGCGAGGTCAGCGCGGCGAGGGTGAAGCGCCCGTTTCTGAACATCACCGGCGGCAGTAGCGGATGTTGTGCACGCCGAATCCGCCAGGTAAAGGCGAAGGCGCCGACCAGCGCGACAACGCCCCAGCAGACGGCCTGCCGGTTAATGTGCTCCGTCACATGCTGAAGGCTGTCGGCCAGCATGATCGCTGAACCTAACAGCACGGCGGAGAGC
>NZ_QPFW01000096.1:0-4611 GCF_008122455.1 Enterobacter sp. C6 | reverse complement strand
GTTTCACCTTCTCTTCATCACGAGAAGAGACCACTGCCAGCTTAAGCCCGTCCACAGACTGGATCAGCGGGGCATGGAAGGTTTTACCGACAAATCCATACCCGATCAGCGCAATGTTGATTGTTTGAACGTTATTCATGACCTTCTCCACGTTAATTCGCGCACACCGTGACCTGCAGTGCGCTATGGTCCCCAAGCTCAGGCCAGGGACGATCTAAAAAGAGTTGTTGAATGCTGGATAACCCGGATACCAGATACGGCTCGCAGCGGTTAATTTTCAGGTGATCCGCGACAATCCAGTGCGCATGACTGGCGTCGAGCATCGCGCGTTTCACCTCGGCATCCGCTTCTTTACCGGCGCTCAACCCCAGTTCGGCATGAATGGCGCACGCCCCGAGGATGGCGATATCTGCCCGATAGCGGGACAGTAAAGACAGCGTGGCGCTGCCGGCAAACAGGCGCTGCTTGTGGTCCCATTTTCCACCGAGCAGGATCAGCTCAACGTCTTCCCGGTCGCTAAAGTGCTGGGCGATATCCAGCGATGTGGTAATGACGGTGAGCGGCCCCTGAAGAAAGGTGGCGACGGCCATCACCGTGCTTCCGGCATCCAGAAACAGGGTGGAACCCGGTGGAACCTGCTGTGCGACCTGTTTACCCAGGCGCTGTTTGGTCTCCGGCAGCAGCGTATTGCGGCCCTGACGGTTCATGGCGGAGAGGTTGAGCGCGATGGCTCCGCCGTGGTTTTTCTGCGCAAGGCCCTGGTTTTCCAGGTCGGTCAGATCCCGACGGATAGTATCGGCTGAAACCTGCAGCTTTTCGGCCAGGTCGGTGATGCTGGCCTGGCCATGCTCGCTGAGGATATCCAGGACGTAGCGTTGACGAGCGGTTTTGTGCATGTGAGTACATTCCTGCAAAATGTCGCAATAGTTTGCATAATACAGCATTTTGACGCAGAGAGAAGAGGATTGTGGTCATGACGATGTACAGCGGTGTGATGATTCAGATAGGTGATTATTAAAATTTTATTAAGCAGGTATAAGGAAGCCGTTTTGAATGTTAATCACAATGTTATTGTTATGTTTTATTTAACGATTTGGGCTATGTAACCAACGTATTGTCATTGTGTGGTTTTAAATGCTGTTAAATTAAAATAATGCAGTTTTTAATTGCTTTAATTAGTTTTTTAAAAGCTTTTAATTTTAAATATACCCCTTTGGTTACTTAAATTGACATTTCTTTGAAAATCTTTGTGTCTGACCCGCTATGAAATTAACGCAAAAATGTGCACAGAAAGAATTAAGAATTTTCCTTAGATAACAGGAGGTTTATATGTTTCATCTGAAAGGAGACTTTTAGAGTTTTGTCCAGAAACCCCATGTTTTTTCTTACTTGTAACACCACATTAACATTGTGGGTGTAGTGGGCTATACCACATTTTGTTATGCTGCTAACCAGTTTAAGAAATAAGTAAATTCTTAATTGAAATAAGACGCAGGCAGATCTCATCTCCAATGGAAATGGGTATGGGGATTATTACCTAAAATTCAGCATGGTAGCTTAATAAGATATTTGTCTAATTATCTGTACCTCTTTTTGGGTATTTGCTTGAGTATCACTCAGAGTCAGGGAGATAACATGACGATATTACGAAAGCCTATGTTACGCCGATTTACAGCAGCACTGGCATTCATTTCATTAGCCATAAATACGGCGTACGCCAATAGTAGTCAGGTGGGAATTGCCCCGGTGGCAACCACAACCTTAAAAGAAAGTATTCTTTTTGCTATCGATCGCGATCCATCAATTAGTCAGCAGGCCGCGCAATTAGGTATTGGCCAGGCACAAATAGATGAAGCGCGCAGCGGCTGGATGCCACAAATATCGCTGAACGGGAGTTCAGGGCACAGCCAGACCACCGATTCCAGCGGGTCGCTGAAGAATTCCGCCGCCTGGGGGCTGAGCCTGACCCAGTTGCTGTACGATTTTGGTAAGACCAATAACAGCATCAGCCAGTCTTCCGCCCAGCGTGATAGCTACCGCTATCAGCTGATGGGCACGCTCTCTGACGTGGCGGAAAAAACGGCGCTGAGCTATGTAGAGGTCAAACGCTATTCCGATCTGCTGCAGGCGGCAAAGGAGAATGTCCTGGCGCTTAAAAACGTTGAGCAACTGGCGAAGCTGCGCGCTGACGCGGGCGTGAGTTCGACCTCCGATGAGCTCCAGACCCGCACGCGTATTGCCGGCATGCAGGCTACGGTCGCGCAGTATCACGCCGCCTTAAACAGCGCCCGGGCAAGGCTTGCGGTATTAACCGGCATGCAGGCAGATAACTTTTCGCCAGTGCCTGCGAACCTCGCGGTTGAGCCAGATTCGCTCAACCGTATTGATTATTCGTTAATACCGGCTGTGATGGCCGCGCAGAATATGGAACGTTCGGCTCAGTATGGCGTGGAAACGGCGAAGTCCCAGCACTGGCCGACGTTAAGCCTGAAAGGGGGGCGCACCCGTTATGAATCGGACAACCGTTCATACTGGGACGACCAGATACAGCTCAATATCGATGCTCCGCTGTATCAGGGGGGCGCGGTTTCCGCTCGCGTTCGGCAGGCGGAAGGCGCACGGGCCATGGCCTCCTCTCAGGTCGATCAGGCGCGTTTCGATGTTCTGCAAAAAGCCTCCGTCGCGCAGGCGGACTGGGCCGGTGCACGGGGAAGAATGGAGGCCGGAAAGCAGCAGCTGGAAAATGCGCTGCGCGCCCGCGATGTTTATAAAAATGAATACACCCTGAGCAAGCGGAGCATTAACGATCTGCTCAGCGTTGAGCAGGATGTCTGGCAGGCCACATCAGCGAAAATAATCGCTGAGTATGATGGCTGGAGTTCGGCAATTAATTATGCTTCCGCGGTTGATAATTTAATGCCGCTTATTGGAATAGAGAAAAACGCTGCCGCAAAATTACCTGACTTGAGTTAAAAAAGACGCGCAGTGTTGCGCAAAAATAAGTCTGAAAATAATGGGTGTTTTTTCCCAGGGATAGCTACATCCGTCTGGTGGACATATCCACAGGAATCCGCACACCTGCAAGGAGAAGAAATGAGTAACGTAAAGGTTGTTGATGTCATCATTCGCAAAACGGCGGAGAAAACGAAATTAACCGGCGAAGGAAATCTGTCGGTCTCTATTTCATCGCCGAGCGTGATTGAAATCCAGGGTTCTGCTCAGGATGTGGCGCGTTATGTCCGCCAGGGGAAAGACCTCCTCATTTATATGAAAGATGGCAGCGTTATTCGCTGCAATAACTATTTTGTCGAAGATCCAGAGACGCATAACCAGTCAGAACTGGTATTCAACGACCGTCAGGAACTGACACATATTTCTTTTGCCGATGCCGGGGAAGCGTCAGGCGTTGCGGTGACCGAGTTAACCGCGCAGGCCACACCGATTAGCAGCATTCAACCTTTCCTCGAGCAGGAAAGTGTTTTAAGCGACGCGCCGTGGGGCTGGATTGCGGGAGCTGCGTTAGGCGGCGGTGCCATCGGGGCACTGCTGGCAAACGGCGGTGACGGTGAAACTAAAACAAAAGTCATTGATAATACCAAAGAAGTTGAAAGCGCCACGCCGACCTTCTTGCTGTCGGATAAAGCGGGTGACAAGCAGGGCGTGCTGAGTGCAAACGAGATCACGGACGACAGCAACCCAACCTTTAGCGGTACCGGTCAGCCGGGCGCGACCATCCAGATCAAAGACAGCAGCGGCAGCACCATTGCCAGCACCATGGTCGGCAAAGACGGCACGTGGACGGTAATATTACCGACCCAGACGGACGGGGAGCACACCTGGTCGGTCGTGCAGATCGACGGCAGTAAAACCACCGATGCGGGCAACATCACCGTAACGGTCTCGACCGCCGAGGCCGCCATTACGCTGGCCACCACGGCGGGCGATAACGTGCTGAACGCCAGCGAGCAATCTGCGGGCTTTACGCTCTCCGGCGCCAGCAAAAATCTGGCGCAGGGTACCGAACTCACCGTGACGCTGAACGGCAAAACCTACGCGGCTGAAGTCGGGGCAGACGGCGCGTGGAGTGTTAACGTACCTGCGGCAGACGCGCAGGCGCTGGGCGATGGCACCTGGACCGTCAACGTCAGCGGTAAAGACGCGGCGGGTAATACCGTCAGCGGAAGCCAGACGATTGGCGTGGATACCACCGCGCCAACCCTCTCTGTCGATACCGTCGCACAGGACAACATCATTAATGCGGCTGAGCATAATCAGCCGCTGACGCTAACCGGTAAAACGAATGCGGAAGCCGGTCAGATCGTCACGGTCACCCTGAACGGTAAAAATTATAACGCCACGGTGGGCAGCGACGGCACCTGGTCCGTCACGCTGGAGGCGGGCGACGTGCAGGCGCTCAGCGAGGGCAATCACGCCCTGACGGTGAACGTTAGCGACAAAGCGGGCAACGGCTCGTCCGTGACGGCAGATTTCACGGTGGATACCGTCGCGCCGGTCATCACCATCCATACCGTGGCGGGCGACGATATCCTTAATATCAGCGAGCAGGGCCAGGCGCACATTATTTCCGGCCAGGCGAGCGGTGCCGCCGCG
>NZ_QPFW01000095.1:0-4571 GCF_008122455.1 Enterobacter sp. C6 | reverse complement strand
GTGGGGCTCGCGGCCGTTCAGCTTGCCTCACAAGCAGGCGCGACGGTCATCGCCGTGGCAAGCGGAACGCAGCGAATAAACCGGCTGCTGGAACTTGGCGCCGATCACGTCGTGGATCGTGCAAAGAATAACGTTGTGGACAGTGTCCGACAGTTCACCCATGGTGTCGGTGTTAACCTCGTCATCGATCCGGTAGGGACGACGTTGCCTGCTTCGCTTTCTGCACTCGCTCCGGAAGGACGTCTCGTCTTCGTCGGTAATGCGGGCGGTGGCAGCCTGACCGTCGACCTGTGGCCGCCAATGCAGTCTAACCAGACCCTCATGGGGGTATTTATGGGGCCACTTTTTGAAAGGCCTGGCGTTCGGACAAGCGTGGATGACATGTTGCAGGCTGTGGCTGCAGGGCACATCAGGGTTGTCATTGACCGTGTCTTTCCCCTGGCTAACGCCGCCGCGGCCCATGAATACGCTGAGACAGCGAAACCGCTTGGTCGTATCGTTATGAAGCCATGAACGGGGGACCTCATCATGACTTCGTAATTCTTCTGATGTGGGGGAGAAAAATAAAAAAGCCTGCTTCAAAAGCAGGCTTTTCAAATTTGTCTCATCAGACTGGGAGCATTCAATGAGTCTGTTATTCCAGCCGCAACCTCTCCCTAAGCTCCCTCACCAGCGATGCATCATCCAGCTCTGCACTGATCTCATGACGAATCGCATTAGTGAACTGTTTACTGCGCTCGCAGCTATGGTGATAACCATGAGATAGCCAGTTCCAACTCCCGAGAACAATGTAGCGGCCATCGATCATCATTACCTTTTCATGTGTCCCTTCCGTCAACCGGATAATATTCTCTTTTCCTAGTTGTTCGCGGTACTCGGCAACCAGAGTCTCATCATTATCTTCCGCACGATCCATGCACTGGTGATAGTAGCCGTAATAAACTTTAACCCTGACACCACGCCGCTGCGTGGCTACCAACTGCGCCAGCTCCGGCCTCTGATAATTCTTACCTCCTCGACGGATCCACGGAGCGATGATAACCAGCTCCTGTTCACACTGGCTGGCCAGAGCGCTAAATGCGGCAATATGTTCGCAGTCGCGATAATAACGCTGTAGACGGGGAGTCTGGCTTAGACTGGCAAAATTCGGATGCTGGCTACCCTGTTCAAGCAGGAAGCTTTCGGCAACGCTATCGGCAAGGACTTTCAGGTATCCACCTGCTTGCCGCAATCGATGATGGTTACCTACGACGATAAATTGCTGCTTTGCGCGTGAAACCACGACATTCAGCATATTTGGTGCGTCGTTTTGAAAATTCGGATTATCAAGAGGATGAAAAATAACCGGACTATAAATGATGACCTCAAAGCCTACGCCCTGAAACTGATGCACTGTACCAATGCAGTTTTTCTGCCAGTGATTCATTCGTTGCGCAAGACGTTTAATCAACAATGACTTCTGATTGCTATAGGGAGTGATGATGCCAACATCGACAGTCAGATCGTAACCAGCTTCTTCCAGCTTATCCAGCAATAGCTCGATAGCATCAACTTCATCCAGATTAGTGTTAACCATATCGCCTTTCTGGCCTTCTACGCTGTAGAACATCAAATGATGCCCGCCTGATTTCTCAAACGCGCTGGCAATACGGCTGGAAGGGGGGGCAGTTTCCACGCTGACGCCTTGGTAGTTCGCCAGTCGGATGAAAAGGTCGGCAATAGGTTGCTGGCACCGGCGATGCTCATCGAGAATGATGCCATTACCCGTATCGTCTACCTTGCCGGAAAGCGTACCAGCAGCACGGTGCCAGCCCGTGACGCTTGCAGGTGAAACACGCTCATACAACGTATTGTTGCTGGCGAAATGACGCTCACGCAACTGTGTTTGCATGTTTTCTGACAGGTTTCTAATGGGTTCAATTTGCAGAGGATCGCCAACAATCATCGCTTTCTCACTGCGACTCAATAGGGGCACGAGGGATTCAAGCGAAATCATGCCCGCTTCGTCGCACAGTGCCAGGTGCCATGGTTTATGCCCCTTGAGCTCATCGAGCTTACGATAACCAGCAACCTTCCACGCGGAAACCAGCGTGGTCGCCATTACTGGATATACAAGAGACAGTGCGCGATAGAAATCATCTAGCTTATCCAGCCAGCGATAGTAGCCCGCACTGCGACGCTTACTCATCAGGGCCCGCCAGTGGGTCAGCACCTCTTCAAGCTCAATTTTCCGTTTCAGTTGTTCCTGCCAGAGATAACCGATAGCGGCTTCGAACATTTCCCGGTGTTGCCTGATAAAGCGTTTACGCAAAATGTCGCACCAGTTACCTTCCGGATAACGCTGTTGATACTGTGCCGTTAGCTGTTGCGCCCGGATGACCTGACGCCATTGTGCCTGCAATTCTTCTACTTCAGTATTAAGAGTCAGCAGGTCAACTTCCTGTTGAGCTTCGGGTTCCGCATGCAGGAGCAGCGCCAGTAGCGCCAGGCTATCTACCTGCTGTGAAAGCATTTCCCCAGCATCAGCCAGAGCAGCCAGCTGACGATGGGGAAGGGAAGAAAGACTGAATTTGAGAAAGTCCTCCGGTGCAGCTAGGCTCATCTGTTGCAACCTTGCTGGATATTTCCTCTCGAAAAAACGAGCCAGATAACGCTTTATCCCTTTACGCGGATAGTCGCGGTAATGCAGCTCCAGGGCTGGGCGTAGCGGTGAATCCATCCAGCTAAGTATCTGCTCCAGACTATGCTGCTGCGGCCATGTCGCCTGCAACGTCTGGTAAATTCTGCTGGCCTGTAGACGCTGCGTTTTTATCTCCCTAATTTCCTGCAGGCGCTGTTCTAACTGACAGGCTAAGGTATCCAGGTCGTCGGGGCGATGAAGCGAAACATCAATTCCGAGTACCTGTGCATGAGCGGCGAGCGAGGGAATTTTTTCCATGAAACGAGCTGGTAGCTCTTTTGCTAGTTGGGTGTCCAGACCACAATCCACAACAGATTGTATCGCTACTGCCTTTTCATTCAGATACGCCCGGTAACAAGCGTTCATCTCGTCACGATGCTTGAGTAAAACCGCTAAAAAATCGTGCTGCTGCTGTTGGTCATAGCTTTCCTGTCGCCAACGACCAATCAGTTTCTCAAGCCGGGTAAGCTCATGCTGAACCTGTTCGTTCGAGCCGCTATGAAACCATAACCAGTCTAGATCCTCAGTTGCAGGGTCACTGCGCAGATCGTCAATGATATTCTCCACCGCTTTTATTGCCGTGGACGTGACCAGCATGCCGAAATTCTGGTCCTTTCCATCAGCAATCGCCAGTGCTCTGGCAACCAGTCGTTGTGCGATGAGTGACTTGAATAGCGTGGTTTTACCCGTACCAGGCGCACCTTGTACAGCAACCAGGCGCTCATCCAGATTAATCGCCTGTATTGCCGCCATCTGCCCATGGCCCAGAGGATATTGTGTTTCAAACAAACCGCCAGTCACCACTTCGTGAATATGTGGGGCCTTCTCGTCACTATGGATATAGCTGAGATACTGCTCCAGTAATGGGAAATCACCAACTGCGTTATTACACAGCCAGGTGAAATCTTCCGCATCACGCTTGAGGTTGTAATCCTCATTATGCAGCGGAGCCACCAGGGCATTAAACGCAGTTTCCAGCCCCTGATATTTACTGTTTGATTGCTGAGTGACCCATTTCTGAAGAGCCTTAAACGCCTCAAGGAACGTGTCATATTTACATCCCGTGAGCGCGCTAACGATACTCATCATATGACGGTTTTCACCGAGCTCATCCAGCTGAATACCAAACATTTCGCGAAAAGCGAAGGGGAATGCGCTAACAAGTTGTCCATCTTTGACGGGAACTAGCAGGGTGTTTTCGTTCTGTTCAAAAAATGATTTGGGGAGGGGGAAAGAGAACAGCGGAAGGTATTTTACATTGGCCTTACCTCGCTCGTTTTCGATACAGCGCAGTACCGGAAAAAGCAGGTTAACAGGCTCAATATGGGTAATTCTACCCTTTTCGTCATATTCGACGAAACGCTGGCGCCAGTGGTTGCGCATTTCAGGCGTAACACGGAGTATTACCCCGCTCTGGTTTTCTTCACAGTTATTTATACCGAGCATGAGTTGTTGGTGCTCATGCACCTTGCTGGCCGGTATTTTACTCTTTTCTGCGCCACTGAATTTCACATAATCATGCCACGCTGAAAGGATATCTTTAGACGAGTTTTGCATCATGCTAAAAGAGCCTTAACCTGAGTATCTCCCTGAAATTAATGGTTAGAGAATAACACAGAGGCAGATATTTTAACCCTACCAAAGGGGGGCATCTTTGTATGGAAATACAATATGAGTAACAGCGGCTAATATGTTTTCCAGTTTTACTGAGAGGAATTAGCGTTCAAACAACTGGAACGCATTCTTATGGTGCTGCAAATGAAGGGTCTGCCTGACGAGAAGCTATCTTGAGCTAGCGTGGGAATAATGAAAAGCAAAAAGCCTGCTTTAAAAGCAGGCTTTTCAAATTTGGCTCCTCTGACTGGACTCGAACCAGTGACATACGGATTAA
>NZ_QPFW01000094.1:0-4479 GCF_008122455.1 Enterobacter sp. C6 | reverse complement strand
GTTTCCAGCTGCCTTTCGCCAGCATGTTGTTGATGGATTCGTCGTTAGGGGCGGTTGCTCCGTCGCTCTGGCGGATATCGCCGCGATCCCGGCTGGACCAGGCCACCAGACCGTCCAGGGTGTCGGTGCGGCCGTAGGCGCTGGCCCCCATCCCGAGGCTGTGATCGCCCGTCGCGCCCGTTCCAAACACGCGGTAGCCGCTGTTTTTACCCGGTTCGAGCAGATCGTTGGCGTCGGCGGTGTCATAGGAAATCACGCCGCCCAGCGCGCCGCTGCCGTACAGCAGTGCCGACGGGCCGCGAACCACTTCGATACGTTTAATCAGCGCCGGATCGAGGAAGGTGCTGTTCAGGTGGCCGGTATCGGTCCCCTGGCGAACGCCGTCAACCAGCACCAGCACGCCGCGACGGTCATAGCCGCGCAGGTTGACGTCCTGCCCGTTGGTGCGCCCGGTGCCGTCCAGCGTCAGACCGGGGACGTTACGCAGCAGGTCGGCCGCCGAGCTGGCGGTTTGTTTCTCCGGCGCGCTGGCGTCAATCACGCTCACCATCATGGGGGCTTCAAAGGCGCTGCGGGCGTTGCCCGTGGCGGTGACGGTAATGTCGTCTGCGGCGGCGAACGCGACGCCCGGCAGGGTGCTGACAATCGCCAGCGCCAGAAGTGACGGACGTAAAGATGTGGAAGGCAGGTGTGGCATAGCAACTCTCCATAAGAAGTGAAAAGCGCTGGCTGCCTGGGGGTTACCTGGGTGGCTGGCGAAGTTTTTTGTGTTGTTTATTTTGTGAGGATCAGTTTTCCGGCATGGGTCTGGCGCAGCAGATAGCGCTGACCGTCATGCTCGATAATGACCCGGCCCTCATCGCCGAGCAGGGTTTTGCTGTCAATCCGACGCTCGGTAGGGGCTGGTGCTGTGTCTGTTTTTGCTGGCGTTGCCGCGCTGTTATCCGTACGTGACATAATGTTTATAAATAACAATCAATGTAACAATGATAATCATTATCAATAAACTGCAAATTCACGGCAAGCATTTTTGTGAAAAAAGGGTGAGGGGATCAAATTTGGGGTGAGATGCGGTCTGATGCCCTCACCTCAACCCTCTCCCACAGGGAGAGGGAGAAGGACTGGATTTTAAAAGCGTGTGTCCACGGCTGCTGCGAGTTTCTCCAGCAGCAGTTCGCTGTCTTCCCAGCTCAGGCACGGGTCGGTGATCGACTGGCCGTACACCATCTGCTGTCCGGCAACGATTTTCTGCGTGCCTTCTTTGATAAAACTCTCGGCCATAATCCCTGCAACGGCGGTTGAACCGCTGCGGATCTGCTGGCAGATCTCGTCGCAGACGTCCAGCTGGCGGCGATGCTGCTTCTGGCAGTTGCCGTGGCTGAAATCCACCACCAGATGTTCCGGCAGGTCGAACTCGGCCAGCGTTTCACAGGCCGCCGCAATATCTTCTGCATGGTAATTGGGTTTCTTCCCGCCGCGCATAATGATGTGCCCGTACGGGTTACCGCTGGTCTGGTAGATGGTCATATGACAGCTCTTGTCCGGCGACAGGAACATGTGGCTGGCACGGGCTGCGCGGATGGCATCAACCGCGATACGGGTGTTGCCATCGGTCCCGTTTTTAAAGCCGACCGGACAGGAGAGGGCGGAGGCCATCTCACGGTGGATCTGGCTTTCGGTGGTGCGAGCGCCAATCGCGCCCCAGCTGATCAGATCGGCGATAAACTGCCCGGTCACCATATCGAGAAACTCGGTCGCCGTCGGCACGCCCAGCTCGTTGACCTGTAAAAGCAGCTTCCGCGCCAGCTCGATACCGTGGTTAACGCGATAGCTGCCGTTGAGGTCAGGATCGGAAATCAGCCCTTTCCAGCCCACCACGGTGCGCGGTTTTTCAAAGTAGGTGCGCATGACGATCTCAAGGCGATGCTGGTACTTATCCCGCAGTCCCTGAAGTCGTTTTGCATAATCCATCGCGGCATCCAGATCGTGGATGGAGCAAGGCCCAATCACCACCAGAAGACGTTTGTCTTCACCATTCAGGATTTTTTCAATGCGGCGGCGGGAAGCCGTCACGTGTTCCGCGACGGCGGCGGAAACAGGATGCCGCTGGGCCAGTTCAGCCGGCGTGACAAGGCTGTCAATGCGCGCAGTGCGGAGTTCATCGGTTTTATTCATGGAATGTCTCAGAAAATTTTTGCTTCATCGGCAGACTACCGGGAAGTGATGGGCATCACCTTAAACCAATCCCTGCTGATTTCAAGTTCGGGGCGACACCGCCCCGTGGTTGCAGATGATGATACCTGAATCTGAGCTAATGTACTAGCATATTAGTACATGCGGCGATTAAGCCCCATGATGTCGAGAATTTTAGTGGCAATTTCTTCAACCGAATAGTTGGTGCTGTTCAGCCACGGGATCTGGTTTTTGCGGTACAGCGCTTCCACTTCGGAGACCTCCATCCGGCACTGGCGCATAGAGGCGTAGCGGCTGTTCTCGCGGCGCTCTTCGCGGATGGCCGCAAGGCGTTCCGGGTTGATCGTCAGGCCGAACAGCTTGTGCTGCAGCGGCTTAAGGGCGGCAGGCAGCACCAGGTTATCCATGTCATCAGCGATAAACGGGTAGTTTGCGGCGCGAATGCCAAACTGCATCGCCAGATAGAGGCTGGTCGGGGTTTTGCCGCAGCGCGACACGCCAAGCAGGATCACCTGCGCCTGGTCGAGATTACGCAGAGAGATACCGTCATCATGTGCAAGGGTGTAGTCAATGGCGGCGATACGCGCGTCGTACTTGGTCAGGTTGCCGGGGTTCAGCCCGTGGGTACGGTGGGCGATAGGCGTCGGATCGAGCTTAAGTTCGCTTTGCAGCGGAGCCACCAGCGCCTGCACGATATCCTGGCAGAAGCCTTCACTTTGCAGAATGATGGAGCGAATCTCGGGGATCACGATCGAGTAGAACACCAGCGGGCGGACGCCGGTCTGCTGGTAGATGGCGTCAATCTGGTCCTTCACCGCTTTGGCGCGGCTCTCGTTTTCGACAAACGGCAGCGTGATGCTGTTTATCGAAACGGGAAACTGCGACATCACCGCGTGGCCCAGGACCTCGGCGGTGATCGCCGTACCATCAGAAATATAAAAAACGTGGCGATCGACAGCACTATCCATTTTACTCACCCTGAATATCAGACCTAATTGTCTGAAAGCATAAATTAAAAAAGTAAATTACACAGCAAAGAACTTATCTTAATTATAAATGAAACGGCGTTTTTGATTTTCCTGAAAAGTGGATTTCATTTTTCAAATAGCGACTTTATTTTTGGGGTTTCTGGCTGAAAATATAGGAATCATCGGGTTAATGCCTGGTGGGAAAGTATCCGAAAAGTTGAAATTTTAAATTGCTTACACGATTCACCGTTTTTTTAGCGCTAATAAATATGCCAGTATAAATACGTAGTCAGGTGTTACTTACTCCGATCAAATATCACAAAAGGATTGTTTCGATGTCCAACAATGGCTCGTCACCGCTGGTGCTTTGGTATAACCAACTCGGCATGAATGATGTAGACAGAGTTGGGGGCAAAAATGCCTCCCTGGGTGAAATGATTACAAATCTGTCGGGTATGGGTGTCTCCGTACCGAACGGGTTTGCCACCACCGCCGATGCCTTTAACCTGTTTTTAGACCAGAGCGGTGTTAACCAGCGCATTTACGACCTGCTGGATAAAACGGATATTGATGACGTCACCGAGCTTGCCAAAGCCGGGGCGCAGATCCGCCAGTGGATCATCGACACACCTTTCCAGCCGGAACTGGAAAAAGCCATTCACGACGCGTACAACCAGCTCTCTGCTGACGATGCGCAGGCCTCCTTTGCCGTGCGTTCTTCTGCGACCGCAGAAGATATGCCGGACGCCTCGTTTGCCGGGCAGCAGGAAACCTTCCTGAACGTCCAGGGTTACGATGCGGTGCTGGTGGCGGTGAAGCACGTGTTTGCTTCCCTGTTCAACGACCGTGCCATCTCCTATCGCGTACACCAGGGCTACGACCATCGCGGCGTCGCGCTCTCCGCTGGCGTGCAGCGCATGGTGCGCTCGGACGTGGGCTCATCCGGCGTGATGTTCTCCATTGATACCGAATCCGGCTTCGACCAGGTGGTGTTTATCACCTCCGCGTGGGGTCTGGGTGAGATGGTCGTGCAGGGCGCGGTAAACCCTGACGAATTCTATGTCCATAAGCCTACGCTGGCCGCTGGCCGTCCGTCGGTGGTGCGCCGCACCATGGGCTCGAAAAAAATCCGCATGATCTATGCCCCGACCCAGGAGCATGGCAAGCAGGTTAAAATTGAAGATGTACCGCAGGAGCAGCGCGACCGCTTCTCCCTGACCGACGCCGAAGTGCAGGAGCTGGCGAAGCAGGCGGTGCAGATTGAAAAACACTACGGCCGTCCGATGGATATCGAATGGGCGAAAGACGGGAACACCGG
>NZ_QPFW01000093.1:0-4460 GCF_008122455.1 Enterobacter sp. C6 | reverse complement strand
TGGTCGGTACCGGAAGCCGGGCTTGCCCCTTCCGCCAGCGGGGTATGCGCCTTACGTCCGTCTGGCGTCGCCATCGTCGCCGCGCCAAACGGCACGTTTGCGGAAATCGAGGAGGTGCCCGCGTAGTAGTTACCGCCAATCGGGCCACGGCCGTAGCGCGGGTTATGGTACTGCTTCAGCTCTTCAATGTAGGTCTGATAGGCACGGGTCAGCAGCATATCCACGCTGTCGTCGTCGTTGCCGTACTTCGGTGCGCCGTTGATCAGGCGCTGACGCAGCTGCTCGTGGGTCAGCCCGTCGAAGTCATCCGCCAGGGCGGTCGCCAGCTGCTGTTGACCGATGACGCCCTGTTCGAACACCAGCTTCTTCACCGCCGCCAGGCTGTTGCCGAGGTTGGCGATGCCCACCTGCAGGCCGGAGACCCAGTCATACTTCGCGCCGCCCTGCTTGATGCTTTTCGCGCGCTCGATGCAGTCGTCCACCAGCGCCGAGCAGAGAATATCGTGGACGTTCTCTTCCAGCATGGTGTCCACCACATACTCAATCTCGATGGATTTACGGGTGTAGTAGCGGATCTGGGTATCCCACGCCGCCATCACCTCGTCGAAATTGTCGAAGTTACCGGCAGAGAGCGCTTTCTCCTGCGGCAGGAACACCTTGCCGCTGGTGGCGTCGCGCCCGCCTTCCAGCGCCGCCAGCATGACGCGGGCGAAGTTGATAAAGCTCATGCCGGTGCAGCGGTAGCCCCACTTGCCGCCCACCGCGGTTTCGATGCAGCCGATGGCCGCGTAGTCGTAGGCGTCGTCGCGCTCAACGCCGAGCTTGATGAATTCCGGGATCACGATTTCGTCGTTGTTGAACGCCGGCATCCCGAAGCCGCAGCGGATCACCTGCACGCAGGCGTCGAGGAAGTCGTTGCTCATGCCCGCGTGATAGCGCACGCTCAGGTTCGGCTGGGTGGAGCGCAGACGGCCGCAGGATTCCAGAATCGCGTACGAGAGCGGGTTCACCGCGTCCATCGGCTCACCGTTGACCAGCTTCTGGCCGCCGATGGTAACGTTCTGGTACAGCGGGCTGCCGGCAGAGGCTTTGGAGTGCGAGCCGGAGCGGATCTTGTTCACTTCCAGCAGCTTCAGCCAGCAGCTGTGCAGCAGCTCGATGGCGTGCTCGCGGTCGAGGCTCTGGTTCAGCTCCACGTCGCGGCGGTAGTACGGATAGAGATACTGATCCATACGCGCGAAGGAGACGGAGTGGCCGTTGGACTCAATCTGCAGGATCAGCTGAATGAAGTAGCACAGCTGCAGCGCCTGCCAGAAGGTTTTTGGCGGCTCGTGAGCAATCACGTCGCAGTTTTCTGCCATCGCCAGCAGCTCGTCGCGGCGGCTTGCGCGGGTTTCGGTTGAGGCCATCTCGCGCGCCAGATCGGCGAAGCGTTTGATGTGCAGGCTCACCGCTTCCAGCACGATATCAATTGCCTTCAGGAACTGATCGCCGTGCAGGTCTTCCAGCACCGTCAGGTTGATGCGCGAGCGGCGCTCGGCCACTTTGGCGCGCAGGCCGTCGAGACCTTTCTCCAGCACCAGTGGGAAGTTCACCGCCAGGTGCGCGTCGCCGGAAGTCATGTTGCCTTCGGCTTTGATAATGCCGGTTTCCAGCAGGCCTTTCTGCTCGTCGGTGAACATGCCGTAGCAGCGGTCCTGCACCGTCTGGCCGCGCCACCACGGGCAGATCTCGTGCAGCACGCGCTTGTTCTCTTCGCTCACCGCAAAGCCCGCGCCCGGGCGATCGGCCAGATCGTCGATCTCTTTCTCAATCCAGGAGACGGTGTATTCCGGGAAAATCGGTGCGGCGCGCACTTCGCTTGCCTGGTTACCAATAATCAGCTCGTCGTGTTTGATCCAGATGGTACGCTCGGCCAGGTGATGGGCCAGCGCCAGGGCGCGACGGACCGGGATCGGCTTGTCCATGTGCTGCTGGTACATTTCGGTGTAATGCTGCGCGCGCTCGGTACAGACCGGCGGCTTAACGATATGCACCAGCGCCGTTTTGTGCGCCTTAATGCGCTCGCTGAGGGTATTGAGATTCAGGGTTGTCATAAGTTTATCCTCGTAAGGTCGCGGTTAACCCTTTCTGGCAGGCGTACTGCTGCGCGAAGTCCAGCAGGGCAGGGTTATCCAGCGGTTTGTCAGGGGCAGAGTAGGGTTGGCCGAGCAGGGTGTATTTGTTCATGCCCAGCGTGTGATACGGCAGAAAATGAATATCGTCGACGCCGAGCTCGTCGGCGGCGAAGTTGGTGATGGCGGTGATGGAGGCTTCGTCCGCGTTGAAGCCCTGGATCAGCGGCACGCGGATGGTGATTTTTTTCCCGGCGGCGGCCAGGCGTTTCAGGTTGTCCAGGATGCGCTTAGCCGAACCGTCCGTCCACTGTTTGAACACCTCACCGTCGACGTGCTTCAGGTCGGCGAGGAACAGATCGACGTAGGGTAATGACGGCTCGATATAATGCCACGGCACGTGAAGGCAGGTTTCGACGGCGGTGTGGATCCCCTGGTCATGGCTGGCTTTAAACAGGGCGTGCGCCAGCTCGGGGTTCATAAACGGCTCGCCGCCGGAGAGGGTGATCCCGCCGCCGCTGCGGTCGTAGAAGGGTTTATCGCGCAGTACGGTCGCCATGATCTCCTCGACCTGCTGCTCTTCACCGCAGACGGTCAGCGCCTGCGTCGGGCAGCAGTCGGTCAGAGCATTAAGCGTCTCTTCACTTAATTTCTCACGATGAATGACCATCCCGTTCAGCGCACGTTCGATACAGCCCGGTGCCGCCTGCTGGCACAGGTCGCAGCCGTCCAGACACAGGCGCGCATCAAACAGCACGTCCCGGCTGCGGGAGTGGCTTTCCGGGTTCTGGCACCAGCGACAGCCCAGCGAGCAGCCTTTCAGGAACACCACGGTTCGAATGCCGGGGCCATCGTGGGTAGAGTAACGCTGAATATTGAAGATCATGATTTCGCCTCTCATATTGCATATGAAGATTAAATGACTTTCGAATGAAAGTTATCTTGATGCAGGTCAACTCTTGAGCAGGTTTTGTCGTGATAGGGTAAGTGCAGGCTAATTTTGAGGGTGACATCATGGAACTTTATCTCGACACATCTGACGTTGCGGCAGTCAAAAAGCTGGCGCGTATCTTCCCGCTGGCGGGCGTGACCACCAACCCAAGCATTGTGGCGGCAGGTAAAACGCCGCTGGACGTGTTGCTGCCAGAGCTGCACGACGCGCTGGGTGGCAAAGGTCGTCTGTTCGCCCAGGTGATGGCGACCACCGCCGAAGGGATGGTGGAGGACGCGCGTAAGCTGCGCGCCATCATTAACGATCTGGTGGTGAAAGTGCCGGTGACCGCAGAGGGGCTGGCGGCAATCAAGATGCTGAAAGCGGAAGGGATCCCGACGCTGGGCACGGCGGTGTACGGCGCCGCGCAGGGGATGCTCTCCGCGCTGGCGGGTGCCGAGTATGTGGCTCCTTACGTTAACCGCGTGGACGCGCAGGGCGGGGACGGGATCCAGACCGTGGTTGAATTACAGCAGCTGCTGACGCTGCATGCCCCGCAGTCCAAAGTGCTGGCCGCGAGCTTTAAAACCCCGCGTCAGGCGCTGGACTGCCTGCTGGCAGGGTGCGAGTCCATCACGCTGCCGCTGGACGTGGCGCAGCAGTTTATTACTTCTCCGGCAGTGGATGCGGCGATCGTGAAGTTCGAGCAGGACTGGCAGGGGGCGTTTGGAAGGACGTCGATCTGATACTGTTGCCGGGTGGCGCTGACGCTTACCCGGCCTACGGTTTTCTCCCTCTCCCTGTGGGTGAGGGCATCAGGCCGCAGCAGGGTTTACCCTCCGCAGACCTCACACCCCGGGTTACGCATCAGCTTCATCTCGCGGAACTGGCAGGTCATCGCGTCATACATCACGATTTTCCCCGCTGCGGGCGTGCCGTAATTCGCCAGGACTTTGATCGCTTCCATTGCCTGCAATGAGCCAATCACGCCGACGAGCGGCGCCATCACGCCCGCCTCAACGCAGGTCAGCGCATTCTCGCCAAACAGACGGCTCAGGCAGCGGTAGCAGGGTTCACCCTCGGCGTACGTGAAGACGCTGATTTGCCCCTCCATGCGGATTGCCGCGCCGGAGACCAGTGGGATTTTGTGGGCAAAACAGCCCGCGTTCAGCTGGTTACGGACGGCGACGTTATCGGTGCAGTCCAGCACCAGGTCGTGCTGCGCAATCTGCGCGGAGAGCGCGTCGTCATCCAGCATCGCGTCAATCAACGTGAACTGAACGTGGGGGTTGAGGCGCGCCAGCGCCGTGCGGGCGGATTCCACTTTCGGCTGGCCCACCGTCGCGTCGCTGTGCAGCGTCTGGCGTTGCAGGTTGGACACCGACACGGTATCGAAATCCAGCAGCGTCATCCTG
>NZ_QPFW01000092.1:0-4384 GCF_008122455.1 Enterobacter sp. C6 | reverse complement strand
CGATACTGTGCGGCGCCATGCTCGGCATGGCAGGGGCGGCAATGCAGTCCATCACCCGCAACGGTCTGGCTGACCCCGGGCTTATCGGCGTGAAGGAGGGCTGTAGCGCGGCGGTACTGCTGCTGATTTTTCAGTTCCCGGCGCTGGGCCTGGCCTGGCGTCCGCTGGTCGGCATGGCCGGCGGGCTGCTTACCGCGCTGCTGGTCATCGCCCTGGCGCGCGATATCTCGCGCCCGCGGTTCATCCTGATAGGCATCGGCGTGTCGTGGGCCTTTGCCGCGGCGATGGGCGTCTTTATGACCACCGCCGACGTACGCGACGTGCAGACGGCGATGCTGTGGCTGGCGGGAAGCCTGCATGCGGCCAACTGGACGCTGGTGAGGCTGGCCGCGCTCTGGGCTATCCCCGCGTTTGCGCTGCTGCTGTTTACCGCCCGGGCCGCGGACGTGGCATTGCTTGGCAATCAGGCCGCCGCAGGTCTTGGCGTGCGCACAACCCGGCTGGCGCTGCTGCGGGTTCTCGCCCCGGTGGTGCTGACGGCGGCCTGCGTCTCCTGCGTGGGCAGTATTGGCTTCGTGGGGCTGATTGCCCCGCACATGGCGCGCCTGCTGCTGCGCGGTGGGCAAACTGCGCTCCTGACGGGAAGCGCCGTGCTGGGCGCGCTGCTGGTGCTGCTGGCGGATAACGTCGGACGTCTGGCATTCCTCCCGCTGCAGCTGCCGGCGGGGATTGTAATTTCATTGATTGGCGGACCGTTTTTCCTGCTGCTGCTCTGGCAGCGTCGGGACAGATTTTAGGGGACTATGATGCGCATACTGTTTTCGATGCTGTTGCTGGTGGGGTTCGCGGTGAGCGCGGCGGAGCCGACGCAGGTATTTACCGACGATTTGGGACGCAAAGTCGTTGTGCCGGTTCATCCGAAGCGGATTGTTTCATTACACGATCTGGATATCACCATTCCGCTGATTGAGCTTGGCGTGCCGCCGGTGGCGAGCCATGGCCGCACGCGGCCAGACGGCAGCCACTTTCTGCGCTCCAGCGGCATGTTGACCGGCGTCGACTTCGATAATTCCGATATCAAATTTATCGGCACGGCCGATATCGACATAGAGGCCATCGCCGCCGCAAAGCCTGACCTGATTATCACCGAGCCGACGCGCAACACCCCGGTGGAACAGCTGGAAAAAATTGCCCCGACGGTAAGCATCGATCATCTCGACGGCGGCGCGCCGGAGATCTACCGCAAGCTGGCTCAGCTGACGGGAACGCAGGCGCGGCTCAAGGTTCTGGAACGGCGCTATCAGGAGCAGATTAAGGCGCTGAAGGCGACAATTGATACCAGCAAGGTGACCGTGTCCGTGATCCAGGCTAATCAGGGGAAAATCAACGCCATGCACAGCTACCACTCGCTGGGCCGCGTGCTGCGCGACGCCGGATTCAAATTCCCGCCGCTGATTGAGTCCATCCCGGAAGGGGGGCGGATTGACGTCAGCGCCGAGCGCCTGCCGGAGCTGGATGCCGATTTCGTCTTCGCCACCTGGCGCGGGGATACGGGCGGTAAACCGCAGGACGAGCTGGCGGCGATGGATGCGGTCATGCCGGGCTGGTGTCAGTTCCTGAATGCCTGCCGAACCGGGCGCTACGTGCTGATCTCGCGTGAAGAGGCCATCTCGAATTCGTTCGCGTCATTAGGGCTGATGGCCGCGCAGGTGCAGTCGCAGATTGCCGGGCGTCCGCTGCCGGAGGCGTTACGGTGATCCGAAGAGTCGATGTTTACGGTGAGCGATTCCGCTCGCGCGCGCATCAGCTGACGCCGCGTCTGCTGCAGGTCGCACGCTATATCCATGACAACCGCGAAGCGGTGATGGAGCAGACCGCCATGGAGATTGCCGCCGTATTGAAAACCTCGGATGCCACGGTGGTCCGCGCCATTCAGGCGCTGGGGTTCGCCGGGCTGCGCGATCTCAAGCAGACGCTGGAGCAGTGGTTTGGCCCGGTGGTCACCTCCAGCGAAAAGATGTCCACCACGGTGAACACGCTCGCCAGCGACGTTAACGCGAGCATTGATTTCGTGCTGGAGGGGCATCAACACACCTGTGAGGTGTTATCCGAGCCCCATAACCGCTACGCGATGGCGCAGGCGGTCTCTCTGCTGGCGCAGGCGAGGCAGGTCGCCATATTTGGCATTGGCGCCTCCGGCATTCTGGCCGAGTACACCGCCAGGCTGTTCAGCCGTATGGGATTACCCGCCACGCCGCTCAACCGTACCGGGATAGGGCTTGCCGAACAGCTGATTGCGCTTCAGCGCGGCGACGTGCTTGTGATGATGGCGCAGAAATCCGCGCACCGGGAGGGGCAAACCACCCTGCGTGAAGCAAAACGTCTGGGCATTCCCACCATCCTGCTGACCAACGCCCTTGATTCGCGTTTCAGTAAGGAGGCCAGCGTGGTGATCCACGTTCCGCGCGGCGGCGAAAAGGGCAAAATCCCGCTCCACGGCACGGTGCTGCTGTGTCTGGAGATGATCATTTTGTCCGTCGCTTCTACCGAGCCGCAGCGCACCATCAAGTCAATGAAGCGCATCAACGAGCTCCATCGCGGGTTAAAGCCGGGGAAGAAAAGCAGCTAAAAACAACAAAGCCCGGTGGCGCTAGCGCTTACCGGGCCTGGATCTGTTCTCCCTCTCCCTTGGGGAGAGGGCCAGGGTGAGGGGAAACTTAAACTCCTTGCTCCAGAATGCGGATGTGGGTTTCCAGCACGTCACCCTTCACCGCGTCGCTCCACGCTTTCATGTGCGCGGTCTGCAGGTGCGCTTCAAGATGCGCGACGGTTTCCCACTGCTCAACCATGATGATCGAGTCCGGCGCGGTCGCCTGGAAGCTGGCGTCAGTGGCGGCATCCACCATAGGCGCGTAGCCGTGGCAGCCTTCTTCTTTCAGTACGGTCGGGATAATTTTCGCGAACTGATCCAGCACCGCCTGGCGGTGATGTTGACCTGGACGAGTACGGATTTCTGCGATAACGGTAAGCATGTTTACTACTCCTTTAATTCCAGGCTACCAGTTAAGCAAAAATTTTCGCGAGATGCTTGCGATATTCTGCGATATAGCTCGGGACATCAGGCATTTTAATCACGTCGTTGACGATAAAGGTCGGCAGCGGATCCATGCCCAGGAACTGATTCGCCTTGTGGAACGGCAGGTACGCGCCGTCCACGCCCACGCCTTCGAAGAACTGATCTTTCTCGGTGAAGGCTTCCAGCGGGGCGTTCCAGGTCAGTGACAGCATATATTTTTTGCCCTGAATCAGACCGCCTGAACCGTATTTTTTAGACGCGTCAGAGCGGGTGCGGCCATCGCTGGCATACAGAGAGCCATGACCTTCCGTGAACACGTCGTCCATGTATTTTTTCACGGTCCACGGCGCGCCCATCCACCAGCCTGGCATCTGCCAGATCACCACGTCAGCCCACAGGAAATTCTGCACTTCGGCTTTCACATCGTAGTTGCTGTCTGCGCGCACGACCTTAACATCATGCCCGGCGTCGCGCAGGAAACCGTCCGCGACCTCGGTCAGGGTGTCATTCAGCTGGCCTTTAGAGTGCGCAAATTCTTTTGCACCGTTGATAATCAGAATGTTGCTCATTATTTGTCCTCGATGATGTGAGTATGGCGAGTATTCTACGCGCGAGGACGGAGCGGAAAAATGAGCAAAATGTGCAAAGTCTTTTGCATTAAACGCAATAATTCTTTACCAGCTGGCCTTCGCTTCAAAACCACCTTCAGGGGCATTGCTCAGCGAGACGCGCATCCCGTGCAGCGCGGCGATGCGTTTTACGATGGATAATCCCAACCCGCTGCCCGTGGCATCCTGACCCGGCGGACGATAAAAGCGCTCGCCGATGCGCGCCAGCGCGTCCGGTGAAATGCCGGGACCGTTGTCGCGCACGCTAAAGCTACGCGCGTCCAGCGTCACGTCCACCACGCTGCCGTGCGGGCTGTAGCGAATCGCGTTATCCAGCAGGTTGCGCACCAGCAGGCTCAGGAGCAGCGGCTGACCCGTACGTGTAACCTCTGGTGCATGGATATTCAGGCGAACATCAATGCCCGCCTGCTGCGCCGGATGCCAGATATCCAGCACCGCCGACTGCAGTAGATCGGCAAGCGTTATAGGTTCGACATCGTCCAGGTTGTCCAGCGTATCCAGACGCGACAGCGTGAGGAGCTGGTCCACCAGCCGGGAAGCGCGGTCAATTCCCGCATGCAGTTGCATCAGCGCCTTTTCCCGCGCCTGCGGATCGTCATGAGAGAGCTGCGCCACGTCAGTTTGTACCTTCAGGGCCGCCAGCGGGCTGCGCAGCTCGTGGGCCGCATCGGACGTAAAG
>NZ_QPFW01000091.1:0-4129 GCF_008122455.1 Enterobacter sp. C6 | reverse complement strand
AGCCACGGCCAACCGGGTCGCCAGCGAGCAAAAAACGGCCCTCGCCACGCTTAACCAGCAGCTGTCCCTGTCGCAGCGGATGGCCAGAGCAAATGAAAACGCCCAGGTCAGGCTCCGTGAGGAGCTTGTTACTGCAGGCGAGGAGAGGGCAAGACGGGAAGCGACTATCGGGAGATTACTCAATGAAAATGAAGCGTTACGCCGCTGGTATACCGCTCAGCTGCCTGATGCTGTCCGCAGGTTGCACACCCGCACCGCCTGTGCCTCCGCAGCACATTGTTTACAACGCCTGCCCGAAGGTGAGCCGCTGCCCGATGCCGGGAAGCGAACCCGCCACTAACGGCGATCTCAGCGCGGATATTCGCAGGCTTGAATACGCCCTTATCGCCTGCGCGCTGCAGGTTGAAACCATAAAAGACTGTCAGGATAAACTCGATGCACAAACTCAAGAGCCTGCGTCAGGCATTAATTGACGCGATCCCCCAGCTGAATGCCAACCCGGAACGCCTGCAGATGTCGGTCGGAAGCGGCAATATAGACGCCCGACTGGCCTCCTCGCTCTCCTTTGAAAAGCGGTATGCGCTGAACGCGAAGGTCAGCGGTTTCACCGGCGACAGCGAGGGATTTTTTGTCCCGGTGCTGGCCTGGCTGCGGGAAAACCAGCCGGACATTTTTACCCTCGATGACGGACGCAAAAACGGATACACCTTCACGATCGTCTTAAACGATGACGATACGATGGATATCACCATCAGCGTGCAATTGACCGAGCGCATTCTTGTTTCCCAGGATCAGGGCGCTCTGCACGCGACCTATTCCCCGGAGCCGCCGCTGCCGGAGCCCGTCACGCGTCCGAAGGCGTTGTACATCAACGGTGAGCTGGTCAGCCAGTGGGAGGACTAAGCTCCCCACGCTGAAGGCCGCCAGCCGCCTGTTGTCTGGACCGCTTGTTGTATCATCCCGCAGAAAACCCCGTCTCGTTGCTGCCGTTCCTCCTGAACGGCATTCTCTTCTCATGAATACATTAACTTCCATGAACGGTATCGCTCGCGCGATCCGCAACCTGATTCGTATCGGTGTTGTGACCGACGTTGACCTCAACAGAGGGCTTTGTCGTGTCCAGACCGGCGGGATGAAAACCACCTGGCTGAACTGGCTAACCTGTCGTGCGGGACGTTCGCGCGTGTGGTGGGCCCCTTCCGAGGGAGAGCAGGTGCTGCTGCTGGCCATCGGCGGTGAGCTGGATACCGCCTTTGTGCTGCCCGGCATTTTCTCGGACGACCATCCGGCACCGTCCGGGTCACCTGATGCGTTCCACGTCTCGTTTCCGGACGGCGCGGTGATCGAGTACGAACCCGGGCGCGGGGCGCTGACGGTTGCAGGCATTAAAACGGCCGATATTACCGCCTCTGAATCGCTGACCGCCACCGTGCCGGAGGTGAGGGTGACATCAACATCCCGCATCACGCTGGATACGCCTGAAGTGGTGTGTACCAACAGGTTAATTACCGCCTCGCTGGAAGTGCAGAAGGGCGGGGTGATGACCGGAAATATTGAGCACTCCGGCGGTAAATTGACCTCCAACGGAGTGCAGGTGGACAACCACGCGCACGGCAGTGTGCAAAGCGGCGGAAGCTGGACTAAGGGGACACAATGACGGTGCGTTACAGGGGAATGAACAGGCAGACCGGGCTAAGCCTTTCAGAGGCTGACCACATCCGGCAGAGCGTGCGCGACATTCTGGTTACGCCGATTGGCTCGCGGGTCATGCGCCGGGATTACGGCTCGCTGCTGGCGGCGATGATAGACAGGCCGCAGAGCCCGGCGCTGCGCCTGCAGATCATGGCCGCCTGTTATTCCGCCATCCAGAAATGGGAGCCGCGGATAAGCCTGACGTCCATCACTTTCGAACGTTCGGAGAATGACGGGACGTTGTATGTCGATATCACCGGCACGCGCCCGACCTCCGGACAATCCTTTTCTATCACTATTTCACTGAGTTAAACGCTATGGCTATTGTTGATCTGAGCCAGCTCGCCGCGCCTGATGTCGTGGAGGAGGTGGATTATGAAACGCTGTTGGCAGAACGAAAGGCCACCTTTGCCTCCCTCTATCCGGAAGAGGAGCGAGAGGCGATTGCACGGACGCTGACCCTGGAGTCAGAGCCGATTGTGAAGCTGCTGCAGGAGAACGCCTACCGGGAAGTCATCTGGCGCCAGCGGGTTAACGAGGCTGCGCTGGCTGTGACGCTTGCCTATTCTGCCGGTCACGACCTTGATGTTATCGCGGGAAACAATAATACCGAACGCCTGACCATCACCCCGGCAGATGACACTACCATTCCGCCAACGGCTGCCGTCATGGAGTCTGACGCTGACCTGCGACTGCGCGCCCAGCAGGCATTTGAGGGATTGAGCGTCGCGGGGCCGGTTGGAGCCTATGAATATCATGGTCGAAGTGCCGACGGACGGGTCGCTGACGTTTCGGTTGATAGCCCTCAGCCTGCATACGTGACGATTTCGGTGTTATCCCGTGAGGGTGATGGCACCGCTCGTCCTGAACTACTGGCGGTTGTTGAAAAAGCGCTTAACGCTGAAACCGTCCGCCCGGTCGGCGATCGTGTGACTGTTCAGTCAGCAGAAATTGTGCCTTACAAGATAAACGCAACACTCTACGTTTATCCCGGACCAGAGTCTGAACCCATCAGGCAGGCTGCAGAGCAGAGGCTGCAAAATTATATCAGCGCACAGCATCGCCTTGGACGCGATATCCGCCTGTCGGCCATTTATGCAGCACTTCACGTTGAAGGCGTGCAGCGCGTTGAACTGGAATCTCCCCAGTCTGACATTGTACTGACTAAGTCGCAGGCCTCGAACTGTACCTCGTATCAGATAACGATCGGGGGTTCGGATGAGTGAAAGGCTATTACCCGTCGGGTCCTCACCCCTGGAAATCGCCGCTGCCGCTGCGCTCTCGAATATTGAGCGTGTGCCGGTACCGCTACGCACGTTATGGAACCCCAGCGCGTGCCCGGTGAATTTACTTCCCTACCTGGCATGGGCGCTGTCGGTAGACCGTTGGGATGAGGCGTGGCCGGAGAGAACCAAACGCAGCGTCATTATGTCCTCATTTTTCGTCCATCAGCACAAAGGAACCATCAGCGCATTGCGTCGTGTGGTGGAACCGCTTGGCTTTTTGATTGAGGTGCGCGAGTGGTGGCAGCTCGGTGAGGAGCCTGGCACATTCCGTCTGGTTGTCGGTGTGCTTGATAACGGCATCACTGACGAAATGTATCAGGAGCTTGAACGTCTCATTGAGGATGCCAAACCGGCAAGTAGACACATGACCGGGCTGGCTATCAGCCTGAGCTCAACGGGAGAGTTTTATGTCGGCGCAGGATGCTATCACGGCGATGCGCTGGCTGTTTACCCCTACACCACTGAGGAACTTATTGTCGGTGGTGATTATTACCCGGCCTCGGCCATCCATTTGATTGATAACCTGAGAGTGAACGCATGACCGCAAAATATTTTGCCATACTGACTAATCAGGGCGCGGCGCGGCTAGCTAACGCGACGGCACTTGGTACAAAACTCAATCTGACGCAAATGGCGGTAGGCGACGCTAACGGAACGTTGCCCACCCCCGATCCTGCGCAGACGAAGCTCGTTAACCAAAAACGCATTGCGCCGCTAAACCTGCTCGCTGTTGATCCGAACAATACCAGCCAGATCATCGCTGAGCAGATTATTCCCGAGAATGAGGGTGGGTTCTGGATCCGAGAGATCGGTCTCTATGACGACGACGGCATTCTGATCGCCGTAGCTAACTGCCCGGAAACATACAAGCCTCAGCTGCAGGAAGGAAGTGGCCGCACGCAGACCATTCGCATGATTCTGATTGTGTCTAGCACATCTTCAATTTCCCTGAAAATTGATCCGTCAATTGTGCTGGCAACGCGCCAGTATGTTGACGATAAAATTATTGAAGTGAAGAGCTATGCTGATGATCAGATGAAAAAGCACATTGCTGCTGATAATCCTCATAAACAGTACCCATTAATCACCAATGCGTTAAAAGAAATTGCCGATGCAGGATTGAGTGATGAGGTTCTCAAAAACCTTGGTTT
>NZ_QPFW01000090.1:0-4086 GCF_008122455.1 Enterobacter sp. C6 | reverse complement strand
GATATCCGCCAGAGCGACGGAGCAACCGCCCCTAACGACGAATCCATCAACAACATGCTGGCGAAAGGCAGCTGGAAACTCGACCCGGCCCAGACCCTGAGCGGCTCCCTGCGCTACTACAATAACGCCGCTCAGGAGCCGAAAAACCCGCAAACCACCGGGGCGGACAGCAGCAACCCGATGACCGATCGCTCCACCATTCAGCGTGACGCGCAGGTGGGCTACCGCATCGCCCCGGAAGGTAACGACTGGCTGAACGCCGACGCGAAGGTCTACTGGTCCGAAGCGCGCATTAATGCCCAGAATATCGACAACAGCGGCGAGTTCCGCAAGCAGACCACCAAAGGCGGCAAGGTGGAAAACCGCACCCGCCTGTTCAGCGACACCGTTGCAGCACACCTTCTGACCTACGGCGGAGAATACTATCGTCAGGAGCAGCATCCGGGCGGGGTAACCACCGGCTTCCCGGAGGCGAAAATCGACTTCAGCTCCGGCTGGCTGCAGGATGAGATCACCCTGCGCGATCTGCCTGTTACCCTGCTGGGCGGCACGCGCTATGACAACTACCGCGGCAGCAGCGACGGCTACAACGATGTGGATGCCGATAAGTGGTCTTCCCGCGCCGGGTTAACCGTCAGCCCAACCGACTGGCTGATGCTGTTTGGCTCTTACGCGCAGGCCTTCCGCGCGCCGACCATGGGCGAGATGTATAACGACGCCAAACACTTCTCCATTGGCCGCTTCTATACCAACTACTGGGTGCCGAACCCGAACCTGCGCCCGGAAACCAACGAAACGCAGGAGTTTGGTTTTGGCCTGCGCTTTGACGATCTGATGCTTGCCAACGATGCGCTGGAGTTTAAAGCCAGCTATTTCGATACCAAAGCCAAAGACTATATCTCCACCACCGTCGATTTCGCGGCGGCAACCACCATGTCTTATAACGTCCCGAACGCCAAAATCTGGGGCTGGGACATGATGGCAAAATACTCGGCCGACCTCTTCAGCCTCGACCTGGCCTATAACCGCACGCGCGGGAAAGACACCGATACGGGCGAGTACATCTCCAGCATCAACCCGGATACCGTCACCAGCAAGCTGGACGTTCCGGTGGCGCAAAGCGGGTTCTCCGTCGGCTGGATTGGGACCTTTGTCGATCGCTCAACGCATATCAGCAGCAGCTACAGCGAGCAGCCGGGCTATGCGGTCAACGACTTCTATGTCAGCTACAAAGGCCAGGAGCGACTCAAAGGCGTGACCACCACGCTGGTACTCGGCAACGCCTTCGACAAAGCGTACTGGTCACCTCAGGGCATTCCACAGGACGGTCGTAACGGCAAGATTTTCGTAAGCTATCAGTGGTAATTCCCTTCGGGGCAACTTTTCAGAAGGAAGAGACAATGAATCACTACACGCGCTGGCTTGAGCTAAAAGAAGCCAATCCGGGTAAGTACGCGCGCGACGTCGCGGGGTTAATGAACATCAGTGAAGCAGAGTTGACCTTTGCCCGCGTGGGTCACGATGCCTGGCGACTGCGCGGTGACATCCGCGAGATCCTGGGCGCGCTGGAGGCGGTGGGCGAAACCAAATGTATCTGCCGCAACGACTACGCCGTTCACGAACAGGTCGGGAACTTCACCAACCAGCACCTGAACGGCCACGCCGGGCTGGTGCTGAACCCGCGCGCGCTGGATCTGCGCCTGTTCCTCAACCAGTGGGCGAGCGCGTTTCACATCAGTGAAGCCACCGCCCGCGGCGAGCGGCAGAGCATTCAGTTCTTCGATCACCATGGCGATGCCCTGCTGAAGGTCTACGCCACGGATAACACCGACGTTTCCGCCTGGGGCGACGTGCTGACCCGCTTTATCTTTGCCGACAACCCGCCGCTGGCATTGAAGGTCCCCGATGCGCCTGCTCACGCGGAAAATGCGGAGGCTGCTCTCGTGGATAACGAGTGGCGCGCCATGACCGACGTTCATCAGTTCTTCAGCCTGCTCAAGCGCCATAACCTCAGCCGCCAGCAGGCGTTTCGCCTGGTGGGTGACGATCTGGCCTGCCGGGTAGAAAACACCGCGCTGGCGCAGCTGCTGGAAACGGCGCGCCGGGACGGTAACGAAATCATGGTCTTCGTTGGCAACCGCGGCTGCGTGCAGATTTTCACCGGCGCGGTGGAAAAGCTGACGCCGATGAAAGGCTGGCTGAACATCTTTAACCCAACCTTTACCCTGCACCTGCTGGAAGACGCCATTGCGGAGACGTGGGTCACGCGCAAGCCGACGGCTGACGGGCATGTCACCAGCCTGGAGCTGTTTGCCGCCGATGGAACGCAGATCGCCCAGCTGTACGGCCAGCGTACGGAAGGCGAACCGGAGCAGAACCAGTGGCGCAGCCAGATTGACGCCTTAACGGCGAAAGGGCTGGCGGCATGAAACGGTGGCTTGCCCTGCTCAGCGCCCTGCCCCTGCTGGCGTTTGCTGCGCCGCAGGAGAAAATCGTTACCCTCGGCGGCGACGTCACCGAGATCGTCTACGCCCTCGGCGCGGCGTCTTCGCTGGTGGCCCGCGACAGCACCAGCCAGTGGCCGCAGGCGGCGAACGACCTGCCTGACGTGGGCTATCTGCGCCAGCTCAATGCGGAGGGGATTTTGTCCATGCGCCCCACGCTGGTGCTGGCCAGCGCCCAGGCGCAGCCGTCTCTGGCGCTAAAGCAGGTTGAGCAAAGCCACGTCCGGGTCATCGCTATTCCTGCCGGTAACGACCTGAACGTCATTGATGAAAAGGTGCGGATCGTCGCTGAAGCGACGCACCGAGAGGCCGAGGGAGAGGTCCTGCGCAGCACGCTGCGCCAGGCGCTGTCGGCGCTTCCCGCGTCATCGCTCAATAAGCGGGTGCTGTTTATTCTTAACCACGGCGGGATGACCGCCATGGCTGCCGGACAACAGACCGGCGCGGACGCGGCCATTCGTGCGGCGGGCCTGCAGAACGCCATGCAGGGGTTCACCCGCTATCAGCCGCTGTCTCAGGAGGGCACAATCGCCAGCCAGCCTGACCTTGTGGTAATTTCGCAGGACGGGATCAACGCCCTTGGCGGTGAAGCGAATCTGTGGAAACTGCCCGGTCTGGCGCAAACCCCGGCAGGACGGAACAGGCAGGTGCTGGCAATTGACGATATGGCGCTGCTGGGCTTCAGCGTGCGAACGCCGGAAGCCATCCGGCAGCTACGTGCCAAAGCGGAGCAACTGCCCTGATGTCCCGGCGGATAGCCTTATCGTTATGGATGCTGACCGCGATCCTGACCGTCATGACGCTCGCAGCGACCGGGGTTGGGGCATTACACCTGCCGGCCAGCCTGCTGTGGGACGGCAGCGACGAGGCGCTGCGCCAGATCTGGCTGACGATCCGCCTGCCTCGCGTGCTGCTGGCGCTGGCGATCGGCGGTTCACTGGCGCTGGCAGGCTGCGTGATGCAGGGGCTGTTCCGCAACCCGCTGGCGGACCCGGGCCTGCTCGGCATCAGCAGCGGCGCGGCGCTCGCCGTTGCGCTATGGGTGGTGCTTCCGCTCTCGCTGCCTGCCCTGGTGATGCTGTATGCCCCGATGCTGGCGGCGTTTCTCGGTGCGCTGGCCGCCACCTTCGTGATTTTCCTGCTCAGCCGGCAGCGTGACGCTTCCCTGTCGCGCCTGCTGCTGGTAGGGATTGCCATCAACGCCCTGTGCGGCGCCGCCGTCGGCGTGCTGTCATGGCTCAGCAATGATGCCCAGCTTCGCCAGCTTTCCCTCTGGGGAATGGGCAGCCTCGGCCAGGCGCAGTGGTCGACGCTGCTGGCCGTCGCGTCTCTGATGATCCCCACCCTGCTGGCGATCTGGCGTCTGGCAGGGCCCCTCAACCTGCTGCAGCTGGGCGACGAAGAGGCGCACTACCTCGGCGTGGAGGTTGCCGCCGTGCAGCGGATCCTGCTGCTGTGCAGCGCCCTGCTGGTGGCCGCCGCCGTGGCGGTCAGCGGCGTGATCGGCTTTGTCGGCCTGGTGGTGCCGCACCTGGTGCGCATGTGGCTGGGGGCCGACCATCGGGCCGTGCTCCCCGGCTCG
>NZ_QPFW01000089.1:0-4046 GCF_008122455.1 Enterobacter sp. C6 | reverse complement strand
GAGCCGGTCTGCATCGAGAAGCCTGGTTTGAAGTAGCCGGAGTGTTCAATGACGTCCGCCGCATAGCGGGCGATCATCAGCTCGCGCGGGTTGCTGGTGACGCGCGCCGCGCCGACGCTGATTTTCGCCGGGTCGCCCACGCTTTCAACCTGCACAATGTAGTCCACCTGGTCCTGCACCAGGCTGGCGGGCATATTGGGGAACGGCACCAGCTCTTCAGTCAGCAGCACCACCTTGCGGGCAAAGTGGGCGTCCACCATCGCGTAGCCCAGGGAACCGCAGCACGATTTGCCGTGCGTGCCGTTGGCGTTGCCAAACTCATCGCTGCACGGCACGCCGAGAAACGCCACGTCGATATTCAGCTCGCCGTCCTGGAGCAGCTTCACGCGCCCGCCGTGGGAGTGAATTTGCACCGGCTCGTCCATCAACCCGTGGGAGATGGCGTCCGCCAGCCTGCCGCGCATGCCGGAGGTGTAAATCCGGGTGATGACGCCGCTTTCGATATGCTCGATCAGCGCATCGTTGCAGGTCATCAGCGAGCTGGAGGCAAGCGTCAGGTTTTTGAAGCCCATCCGCGCCAGCAGCGCCACGACGGTGTTGATCACCCGGTCGCCTTCGCGAAACGCATGGTGGAAGGAGATGGTCATCCCGTCCTGCAGGCCGCAGCGCTTAACCGCCTCTTCAACAGAGGCGCAGAGCTTACGGCTGTGCTTCGCATCGCTGTCCGCCAGCCACGGCGTGGCGCTGTGGGCGGTATCGAAGGGTTTTAAGTCCCGCAGATGGGGAAAATTCACGTGAAGAAGTTCAGTCTGATTCATCATCTCATCCTTACCGACGCACGCCGGAGGCTGCCGCGCGCTCCAGCACCACCTGCGCGTGGTTAATAATCGGTGCATCCACCATTTTGCCGTTGAGCGACACCACGCCCAGGCCGTTACGCTCGCCCTCTTCTGCCGCCTCAATCACCCTTCTGGCGTGATCCACCTCTTCCTGCGTCGGGGCGTAGGCGTTGTGCAGCAGGTCAATCTGACGCGGGTTGATCAGCGATTTGCCGTTGAAGCCCATCTTGCGGATCAGATCGACCTCGCGCAGGAAACCGGCCTCGTCGTTAACGTCTGACCACACCACGTCGAAGGCGTCGATACCGGCAGCGCGGGCGGCGTGCAGCACGGCGCAGCGGGCGTAGAACAGCTCGGTGCCGTCGCCGCGCTCGGTCTGCATGTCCATCACGTAGTCAAAGGCGGCCAGCGCGATGCCGATGAGGCGCGGAGAGCTGCGGGCAATCGCCACGGCGTTGATGACGCCAATGGCCGACTCAATCGCCGCCATCACGCGGGTGGAGCCGACCTCGCGGCCGCACTCGCGCTCGATACGCTCAAGGTGGCCCTCCAGCTCGTAGATGTCGTCCGGCGTGTCGGTTTTCGGCAGGCGGATCACGTCCACGCCGGCCCGCACGGCGGCCTCCAGATCCAACAGGCCAAACGGCGTGCTGAGCGGGTTAATGCGCACCACGGTTTCGATATCCTGATACATCGGGTGCTGCAGCGCGTGAAACACCAGCATGCGCGCGGTATCCTTCTCGCGCAGGGCAACGGCGTCCTCAAGGTCAAACATGATGGAGTCGGGACGGTAGATAAAGGCGGTGGAGAGCATGGCGGCGTTGGCGCCCGGCAGGAACAGCATACTGCGGCGGAGTTTGCTCATTTCAGCGCCCCCCAGTTGATGGTCTGTTCGTCGGCGGCACGCATCAGCGCGCTTTGCAGGCGGGCGCGGATCACACAGTCCAGCGCCCCTTTGTCTTCAATAATGATTAATCCCTGGTGCACGTTCATGGCGCGCAATGTGTCGTTGACCACCTGGCGAATATGCTCGCCAAACTGCTTAATCACTTCGCTGTGGATGACGATCTCCAGCTCGCCGTGAGCGGGAGCGATTTTCACCATCAGGTCGCTGGACTCCTGCGTTCCGGCCAGCGCCTCCCTTACAATTTTCATGATAAATTCCTGGTAGTTAAGCGACTTCCGCACTCGCACGGTAATGCGTTTCGAGATGCGCGAAGGTGGAGTCCGGGACAATCTCCCGGATCCGGGAAAACTGCTGTGTCTTCAGTAATCGGCGCACTTCGGACGCCGATATGGCGTTGCCGGTGGCCTTGATGCGCGGCATCTCCACCACCTCGATATGCGAGGCCAGCAGGTCGTGCAGCGTCTGGTTGTACTGGCGGGTGATATCGCAGAACGGCTCCGAGCCGATGAAGCGGTGCGTGATGCCGAGCGCCGGGGCGATAAAGTCCCGGAAGATCAGCACGTCAATCTCGCTCCACGCCTGCTGCACTTTGCCGGTCTCCTTCAGGAAGTAGGCCGGAAACGTGGCGCGAGAGATGATGTACTGCGAGCCTTCATGCACCACCACGTTGGGCAGATGCGCCACGCCCGCGCGCACCATCTCAAGGCGCGCGCTGAACGGGAAGAACGACGCGTCTTCACGCACCACGAACAGGTGCAGGGCGTCGCACTGCGCCGCCGCCTGCTCCACCAGATGGCGGTGGCCGAGGGTGAACGGATTGGCGTTCATCACGATGGCGCCAATTTTCTCCCCACACCTGCGGTTCGCGCGCAGAGAGCGGCAGTAGCGCTCGATCCCCTGCGGGGTGTTCTCCATCAGCACGGCGTTGTTCCCGCTCTGGGCAATCGGCCAGAAGCCGCTGCGGGCAAAGCGCTCCCGGTTGCACGGACGGGTGCAGAGGAAGAGGTGAAAATGGCCGCGCTCCAGCGCCGCATGTTCCACCTCTGCCAGCAGCCGCGCGCTGAGGTTCTCGCCGCGAAGCTGCTCGTTAACCGCCACGCATTTGATGACGTTGGCGGCAAGCCCTGCGCAACCCACCAGCTGCGAGCCGGACCAGGCTTCGACGAACAGCGTGATGTCGTTGTCCAGGCCAAGGCCGCTGTCTGCCAGCAGATAACGGATCTGACTTAAGCGTTCCGGATGTTTCGCCACCAGCGTGTGGCGAAAATCGATGAGTTGCGAGTGCATGCTGCCGCCTTACTTAGTGTGCTGCCGCAAGCCCGACGGCTGGCGCTTCCACGATCACGTTGCTCAGATGACCGATATGCTCGATCTCCACCTCAATGCGATCGCCCTCTTTCATAAACAGCGGCGGGTTACGCTTTTTACCCACCCCGCCCGGGGATCCGGTGATGATCACGTCGCCTGGGCTTAAGCGGGTGAAGGTGCTGATGTACTCGATCAGCTCCGCAACCTTGTGGATCATGCTGCTGGTGTTGTCTTCCTGCACCATGCGGCCGTTCAGCCAGGTGCGAATCGCCAGTTGGTGCGGATCGGGGATCTCATCCGCCGTCGCCATCCACGGGCCAAACGCGCCGGTCTGACGCCAGTTTTTACCGGCGGTGAACCAGGTGTGCTGCCAGTCGCGGGCGGAGCCGTCCATGTAACAGCTGTAGCCCGCCACGTGGCGCAGGGCGTCGTCGCGACTGATGTTCTCCCCGCCTTTACCGATGATCACCGCCAGCTCGCCTTCGTAGTCGAATTCGCTGGAGTGGCGCGGCTTCAGCACCGGCTCGTTGTGGCCGGTCTGTGAATCCGGGAAGCGGACAAACAGCGTCGGGGCCGGGTTGTGCTGGTCAAACTCCTTGCGCTTGTCGGCGTAGTTCATGCCCACGCAGAGGATTTTTTCCGGCTGCTCAATCACCGGTAAGAAGGTGATGGCGCTCATCGGCACGTCCACGGCATCGTTCAGGTAGCGGGTGGCCTGCGCCAGCCCGTTGCCCTGCAGCAGCGCCTTGAGGTCGCTGTAGCGGTCGCCCAGACGGCGGCCTAAATCAATCACGCCGTCGGCCTGCACGATGCCGTAGCTGCGTTTTCCCTGGTATAAAAAGCTTGCGAGTTTCATTGTTCTTTCCTGAAAACTTAAACGAGGAAGTTGCCCAGAATCAGCAGTGAGATGGAGACGTTAATCGCCCCGCCGATACGGGTAGCAATCTGGGCGAACGGCATCAGGCTCATGCGGTTGCCTGCGGTCAGGATCG
>NZ_QPFW01000088.1:0-3997 GCF_008122455.1 Enterobacter sp. C6 | reverse complement strand
GGGGCCACTATGCGCTTCATCGGGACCATATGCTGGTTGCTGTAGTCGCCGGTCATGGTGAGATCGTTACGCTCAAACGAGGTGGTCGCCGGGAGCACGATGTCGGCGTGTTTGGCCGAGCCGGTCCAGAAGCACTCGGAAATCACCACCAGCTCCGGCTTTTGCCAGGCGCGGATCAGGCGGTTGGTATCCTGATGGTGCGTGAAGTTCGACCCGCCCGCCCACCAGACAAATTTAATATCCGGGAAGTGGCGGTCCAGACCGTTGTGCTGATAAAAACCGCCCGGATTCTCCAGGGCTTCAACAATACGCGCCACCGGGATTTTATCCACAGCATCCACGCCGCCCTGCACCGAGCCTTGCAGAGACGCCAGCACCGCCGCTTTACGCGTGGGGTTACCGCCATTGGCAAAATGATAGGAGAGACCAAAACCGCCGCCCGGCGTACCGATCTGCCCAAGCATCGCGGCAAGGGTCACCAGCATCCAGTGTTTTTGCTCGCCAAACTGCTGGCGCTGCATCCCCCAGCCGGACATTAACATCGTGGTGTTTTTATGGAACAACGCCGCCAGTTCGCGGAGTTTTTCCGCTGTAACGCCACAAATCGCTGCTGCCCACTCTGCCGTTTTCGCCACCCCATCGGACTGGCCCGTCAGGTAGTCGGCGAACTTATCGAAGCCGGTGGTACAGCGCGTCAGGAATTCGACATCGTGCCAGCCGTTTTCGACCAGCGTATGGGCGATACCCAGCATCATTGCCACGTCGGTGCCCATATGGGGGGCAATCCACTCGGCGCTGTCGCCGAAGAAATCCATGGTTTCAGAGCGCATGGGGTCAATGCAGATGATGCGCTTACCGCTTTTGCGCAGCGCGTCGAAATATCCAATGCCCTGCTCGTCGCTGGCATTCCAGGCAATTTTCAATGTGTTAAGGGGGTTAGCGCTCCAGAGCACGACCACATCGGTATGCTCCAGCACCAGCGGCCAGCTGGTTTGCTGCTGGTACACTTCGTTCCCCCCCACGACGTACGGCATGATCGCCTGCGCCGCACCGGTGGAGTAATCCCCCAGATGACCGGTATAGCCTCCTGCCAGGCTCATATAGCGCTGCAGCAGCGTTGAAGCCTTATGCAGCACCCCGTTAGAACGCCAGCCGTAGGACCCGGCGAAAATGGACGACGGACCGTAACTGTCGCGAATGCGCTTGTGCTGGGCGTGGATAAGCGCCAGCGCGTCATCCCAGCTCACGCGAACAAACTCATCCTGACCGCGAACTCCCTGCGGCTTGTCCGGCGAGGCCAGAAAACCTTTACGCACCATCGGCCAGCGCACACGCGTTTTGCTATGCACCTGATCGCGAACGACGGTCTGTAACGAGTTGGGATGTTGTGTTGGCAATGCCCCGCGGGACGACAGAACATTTTCGCCATCAGTTTCGACCAGCATCGGTCCCCAGTGGGCGGCGGTCAGAATGGTTTTCGTTGAGGTGCTCAAGCGTGCGCTCCTGGTTGCGTGCAGGTTTTACGGCCTTCTTGCTGAGGCAGTTTATGGTTTGTCACAAATTTCAGAGTTATACCCGGAATTTTCTCCGTATCTGGACGTCATAATCAACTGCCACGCTCGCCGTGGCAAAGAATAAAAAGGATTAAGGAAAGAAGATGAAAAAACGCGTACTCGTTATTGCCGCTCTGGTGAGCGGTGCCCTGGCTGTTTCTGGCTGCACAACCAACCCTTACACCGGTGAACGCGAAGCGGGTAAATCCGGCATTGGCGCAGGTATCGGCTCGCTAGTCGGCGCAGGCGTTGGGGCGCTCTCCTCCTCCAAGAAAGACCGCGGCAAAGGCGCGCTGATTGGCGCAGCGGCAGGCGCAGCGCTTGGCGGCGGCGTAGGCTATTACATGGACGTGCAGGAAGCGAAGCTGCGCGACAAAATGAAGGGAACCGGTGTGAGCGTGACGCGCAGCGGCGATAACATCATCCTGAACATGCCGAACAACGTGACCTTCGACAGCAGCAGCGCAACGCTGAAACCGGCGGGTGCGAATACCCTGACCGGCGTGGCGATGGTGCTGAAAGAGTACAACAAGACCGCTGTAAACGTGATGGGCTACACCGACAGCACCGGCAGCCAGGATCTGAACATGCGTCTGTCCCAGCAGCGCGCTGATGCCGTGGCCAGCTCGCTGATTACCCAGGGCGTTGAAGCGAACCGCATCCGCACCAGCGGCATGGGCCCTGCCAACCCTATCGCCAGCAACAGCACGGCGGAAGGCAAAGCGCAGAACCGCCGCGTTGAGATTACGTTAAGCCCAATTCAGTAATCGCATTTCCCCCTCTCCCCGTGGGAGAGGGTTGGGGTGAGGGCACCAGACCGCACCCCAGGTAAGCGCAGCGCCACCGGGCAAATTACTTGATTCGTCCGATTTTCCCGCTAAGGTATTCTCACTAAATTCAGGGAAATCAGCGATGAGCAAACCAGCCCGGGCCACCATCAGCGACGTGGCGAAAGCCGCCAAAACCGGTAAAACCAGCATTTCGCGCTACCTCAATGGCGAGAAACACCTGTTGTCCGACGCATTGCTGGCGCGTATTGAACAAGCCATTGCCGATCTCGACTATCGTCCCAGCCTCATGGCGCGCGGGCTTAAACGCGGTCGCACCCGCCTTATCGGGCTTATCATCGCCGATATCACCAACCCCTATTCCGTGAACGTGCTTAGCGGTATTGAAGCCGCCTGTCGTGAGAAGGGTTTCACGCCGCTGGTCTGTAATACCAACAACGAAGTCGATCAGGAGCTGCATTACCTCGACCTGCTGCGCAGCTATCAGGTGGAAGGGATCGTGGTTAACGCGGTGGGCATGCGCGAAGAGGGGTTAAACCGCCTGCAGCAATCCTCCCTGCCGATGGTCCTTATCGACCGTAAAATCCCGGAATTTGCCTGCGATGTGGTCGGGCTGGATAACACCCAGGCCGCCACGACCGCCACCGAACATCTGATTGAGCAGGGCTTCGAGGCCATTCTGTTTCTGAGTGAACCGCTGGGGATGGTCAACACCCGTCGCGAGCGCCTGAGCGCATTTCGCGCCACGCTGGAGCGATATCCCGGCGTGATAGCCGAAAATGCCGAAACGCCGCTTCACGAAGCGGGGCAGCTCGACAACACCCTGCGTCAGTTCCACACGCGCCATCGCGGGATGCGCAAAGCCGTTATCTCCGCCAACGGGGCGCTGACGCTCCAGGTCGCCCGCTCGCTCAAGCGTATTGGCCTGCACTGGGGCAGCGATATCGGTCTGCTGGGGTTTGATGAGCTGGAGTGGGCGGAGCTGGCCGGCGTCGGCATTACGACACTCAAACAACCCACCTGGCAGATTGGCTATGCTGCTGTTGAACAAGTGGTTCGTCGTATTGAAGGCACCAGCGATGCCGTTCGCGAGCAGGTCTTCTCCGGCGAGCTGATCGTTCGCGGCTCCACCGCACGTTAAATTTCCCTTGTGATAGCGATCATAAATTCAACATCCTGACCTTTTCTTTGGAACCGGTTCCATCTAGCGTAATAGTATTGATATGTTGCGATGGAGTCCGAAGATGGGCAGGAAAATTATGGTGGTCACCGCCGCGTACGGTGCGGAACAGGTGCGACAGGCGGGCGGTCAGCGGGCGATGCTGCCCGTTATTGCAGGCGCAGGGGCAGACGGCGTGGAGATCCGCCGGGAACTGTTCAGCAGCGACGAGCTGCTGGCGCTGCCGGCGCTGGGAGAATCCATTGAGCTGCTCGGCCTGCTGGCGTGCTACTCCGCCCCCGCCGCCCTGTTTATGCCAGACGGCACCCTCAACCCGGACCTGACCCGCTATCTCTCTGAGGCCAGCACCCTGAACGCCCTGTGGCTAAAGGTTTCCCTGGGCCATTTCCGCGACGCGCAGCCTCTCGACGCTCTGCGTAGCCTGCTGAACGCAAGCGGCATGGCGCTGGTCGTGGAGAACGATCAGACCGACTGCG
>NZ_QPFW01000087.1:0-3993 GCF_008122455.1 Enterobacter sp. C6 | reverse complement strand
CGCTTATTAATGAAGTCCAGTCCAGCGCCACGCCGATCATTCTGTTTATTGATGAGATCCACACCCTGATTGGCGCAGGCGGCCAGCAGGGGACCGGCGATGCGGCAAACCTGCTGAAGCCCGCGCTGGCGCGCGGTCAGCTGCGCACCATCGGCGCCACTACCTGGGCGGAATACAAAAAGTACATCGAGAAAGACCCCGCGCTGACCCGTCGTTTCCAGACGGTGCAGGTGCACGAGCCGGACGAAGCGAAAGCCATTCTGATGCTGCGCAGCACCGTGTCGCCGCTGGAGACGCACCACCAGGTTCTGCTGCTTGACGAAGCGGTCAGCGCGGCGGTGAAGCTGTCGCATCGCTACATTCCGGCGCGTCAGCTGCCGGATAAAGCCGTTGCGCTGCTCGACACCGCCTGCGCCCGCGTCGCGGTCAGCCAGAGCGCGCCGCCTGCGCAGCTGGAAGACTGCCTGCGCCATCTTGCCGCGCTGGACGTGGAAATTGAGATCGCAGAACGCGAGGCGCGCGTCGGTGCCGGAGACGCTGAGCGCGTAGCAACGTTACGCGCCGAACGTGACGCGTATGAGACAAAACGCGAAGCCCTGTCCCGGCGCTGGGAAGAAGAGCGCAGTCTGGTGCAGGAGATTATCCGCCTGCGCGCCGCGCTGTTCGCGGCGGGCGAAGAAGATACCGCTGAGCTGCGCGGCAAGCTGACGGAACAGCAGCAGGCGCTGAACGCCTTACAGGGTGATGAACCGCTGCTGTTTGCGGCGGTGGATGAAAACGTGGTTGCCGCGGTGGTCTCTGACTGGACCGGGATCCCGCTGGGCCGGATGGTGAAAAACGAGATCGACGCGGTGCTAAACCTTGCCGACACGCTGAACCAGCGCGTTATCGGCCAGCGTCACGGTCTGGATCTGATTGCCCGCCGCGTGAAAACCTCGCGGGCGAAGCTCGACGATCCCAACAAACCGGTGGGCGTCTTTATGCTGTGCGGCCCGTCCGGCGTCGGTAAAACCGAAACCGCGCTGGCGCTCGCGGAGTCGCTGTACGGCGGCGAGCAGAACGTTATCACCATCAACATGAGTGAGTTCCAGGAAGCGCACACCGTGTCCACCTTAAAAGGTGCGCCTCCGGGATACGTAGGGTATGGTGAAGGCGGCGTGTTGACCGAGGCCGTGCGCCGCCGCCCGTACAGCGTGGTGCTGCTGGACGAAATTGAAAAAGCGCACCCGGACGTCCACGAAATCTTCTTCCAGGTCTTTGATAAAGGCTGGATGGAAGACGGAGAGGGGCGCCACATTGATTTCCGTAACACCATCATTATTCTGACGTCTAACGTCGGCACCGACCTGATTAGCGCCATGTGCGCCGATCCGGAGCTGGTGCCGGAGCCGGACGCCTTGAGCGGCGCGCTGCGCCAGCCGCTGCTGGAGGTCTTCCCGCCCGCGCTGCTGGGCCGTCTGCTGGTGGTGCCGTATTACCCGCTCAGCGACGAGATGCTGGGGCAGATTGTTCGCCTGCAGCTCAAGCGCATTCAGCGTCGTCTGGAAGAGAATCACAGCATTATTTCTGAGTTTGACGACAGCGTGGTGGAACAAATTGTTCAGCGCTGTACCGAGGTGGAGTCCGGCGGCCGCATGGTGGACGCTATTCTGACCAACACTCTGCTGCCTCAGATGAGCCAGATCTTACTTACCGCCAGCCGCAGCGACGAGCAGTACCGACGTCTGCACGTCACCTGCGAGCAGAGCGAGTTTCACTGTCAGTTTGCCGCGTAATAATCATCAAGAGAACTGTAAAAGATGACGGATAATGATAACAATCGGACTGTCCCAAACGCGCTCCCGGTCGGGTACCGCTTCAACGAGTTTGAAATCAAAGAGGTGATCGGCGGCGGCGGTTTTGGCATTGTCTATCGCGCGTGGGATCACCAGCTCGAACGCACTATCGCTATCAAAGAATTTATGCCTTCCTCGCTCGCCGTGCGCGGCGACGACATGACCCTGGTGCTGCGCAGCGAGCGCTTTGGCAAAGCGTTCTCCGCGGGCCTGAACAGCTTTATTCAGGAAGCGCGTCTGCTGGCGCGCTTTAACCACCCGAACCTGCTGCACGTCCTGCGTTTCTGGGTGCAAAACGACACGGCCTATATGGGGACGCTGTTTTACAGCGGCACCACGCTGTCGCGCCTGCGCGAAGAAAAGCCGGAGCTGATCAACGAAGCCTGGATCCGCCGCACGCTGCCGATGCTGTTCGGTGCGATCAAGACCATCCACGACGAAGGCTACCTGCACCGCGACATCTCTCTGGATAACATTCAGATCCAGGATAACGGCCTGCCGGTGCTGCTCGATTTCGGCTCCGCGCGACGCACCATCGGTAATCTCTCCGACGAAACGGAAACCATGCTGCGTCCGGGATTTGCGCCGATTGAGCAGTACACCGACGACAACGAAAGCGAGCAGGGCCCGTGGACGGATATTTACGCCCTCGGCGCGGTGCTGCGTACCCTGATTGTGGGTTCTCCGCCGCCGGTCAGCGTGGTGCGCTCTATTCAGGATACCTGCAAACCGCTGGTGGAAATCATGCCGCAGGGCTATTCCATTCCGCTGCTGCAGGCCATTGACCGCGCGCTGGCGCTGCACATGGAGGACCGTCCGCAGTCCATCGACGAGTTCGCCGCGCTGATAGAGATGCCGGTCGCCGGTATCAACGATGTGCTGACGGCGAAAAAGCCCGGCACGATGCTGGTACCGGTGGAGGAGGAACAACCGGCTTCGCTGCTCGACTGGCGCCGCTACAAGATCCCGGGCATGGTTGCCGCAGGGGTGCTGGTGGGTATTGTCGCCGGGGCGATGCTGTTCAGCGGCGGTAACGATACGCCTGAGCAGGCTGCACAGGCACCGGCAGAGGCGCGTTCGACCGAAACAGCCGCGAACGCGCCAGACGTGAAGCCGGAAACGGCGAAGGTGAGCGAGCAGGCGACGGCGCAACAGACGCCACCGCCTGTCGCGAACCCTGTTGCGTTGGTCTATATCCGCATCCTCGACGGCGAAACGCTGAAAGTGAACGGCGAGCCAAAAGCGCTGCGCCCGGGAACCAACGGCTATGCATCGCTCAAGCTGCCGGCCGGAGAGGCGAAGATTGAACTGCAGGGCAACGGAAGAACGCGTGGCCAGACGCTGGATATTGCCAAGCCGGGCACCTGGCTGGTGAATCCGTAGGAATTTAAACAGGAGAGACTATGGAAGTGTACGATCTTCGAAGCCAGAGGCTTCATCCAGGGAATGCGAGAAGATTGTCTCTCCTGTTTATGCGTTTTGAATTTAATCCTAACCCGGAGAGTTGAGTTGAAGCCAACATGTGCCTCCCCATTTTTGTAAATAACAATATCGGGCGTACGCAAAATAACCTCGCTCATTTAAATAGCAAATTATGGTATTTCTGGGGAAGTATGGATCTTCTCGCAATATTGCTTTATTGCGTGAATTCAGTTCGCCACGACAGAATTCCATTCATTTCTGATGCAAAAGCGTTTAGTGATTCGTTGCATTATTATGCAGGTGATGGTTTCAGCATTTTGGTCATGCTTTTTTTTGTGCTTGACTTACTTTTATTACTCTCTTTGTGTACTTCGGCCTGGTTATTCTTCAAGCGAAAGATCGGAGCGATTAAATTTGCCCTTGCTCAGGAATTATTTCGCTTGATTTCATTCAGATGTTCGGTCTCATTTTTCCCTCTTTTAGTAAGTATGTTTGATATTTCAAACATCTGGTTGAATGTAGGCTTATTTGTCACTTCAGAGTTACTGAAAATCTACTCTCTTGTTTTTTGGATGATCAAGAGGGAAAAGCCCCTTTCTTGAATGACGCTTTATCACAGATGCGAACCCCTTTTCTGCATCGCATAAGCTAGATGGAATAAAGATTATGCTCAACCGAATTACCGTTCAGCTCCCGGTGGAGGGGCTTCTGTTCTGGAAACTGACGGGCCGCGAGG